>JAYTNK010000438.1:0-4884 GCA_043748375.1 Cytophagales bacterium | reverse complement strand
CTTTCGATACACTTTTTCTTGCCCACTTGTGTCAAAAACACGTACCACAATTAAGTAATATCCTTGTGGCGCAAGTGTTTGCGTTTGAGTCGTTCCGTCCCAAATAATTGTTCCTTCCTCTGTGCCGAGCAATTGATTTTCCGCTAATTGTTTTATTTTTCTGCCTTGCTTGTCATATACGACTGCGGTCATCACATAGCCTCCTTTTGCAAACTTATATTGTATATGGGTAAAATCATCTTGTCCATCCGCATCAGGCGTAAAAATAGGAGGATTCACTTGAATTTCATTGTCTTGGGGAGCTTGAGTTTGGGCTTGCGAATTGAGGTAACCAGGCGTAGCAAATCCTACGCGCTCAGAAGCTGAATGCCAACTATCGCGTACATTGGTAGGCAAGGTAGGTGAGATGCGCTCAAGCGAAACGCCATCTTCTGTGTCTAATAAGGCAAAATGAAAGTCATCTTTGTAAAAAAAGCGTTCGCGTTCAACATTAGCAGGATTTATCAAAATAACCGTTCCCTCATCATCATTATAGGTAGGCAAGCTGGGTATTTCATAAAAATTACGCACCTCACTTTTAGGATAGTTTGATTGTACATTACCTATATTTGTTGTCAATAATAAATAACTTTTAGGCGCAAGCACCAAAATATCTGTACTCACAAGTGTTTGATTAGCTATAATATTATCCGCAATATTGGCTATTTTCCAATTTTGAAGATTGATATATTTGTCTGATTTATTGTAAAGTTCTACAAAATCTACTCCTGCCGTTTTGGGATTGAACAAAATTTCGTTCAATATAATATCGCCTTGCACATCTGGAGTAGGCAAGGCAAAACTTGCCTGCGTACCTGTAGTTATACTATTTAGGTTACAATCTTTGGCATTACTAAACGTAAAGCTGTAAGTGATTTGCGCTTGCAAAGCAACCGAAAGCGTAAGTATAACACGTGTCAGTGTTGGACTTTCTACCGCGATACTTTGAACAGTTAAGCCATTGCTAAATTGATAAACAGCATTTTGCAAACTTGCCTCATTCATTTTTTCATTAAAGGTAAGTCGCACATTTTGAGCGTCAATAGCTTCTACTCGAATTAAAACGGGGGCAGTTAAATCGCTTACAACCTCGCCTACCGAGTTTGATTTGGAAGGTGTTCCTCCACGCGAGGCAGTAGAAGCAGTCCAATTTCCCGCCTCACGACAAGGATTACTAACATCTTTTATTTCAAGACTCCAACCACCATCTGCTTTTGAGGTACTACCATACCAATCATCGCTGTAACGCATGGTAAAAATAACGGCATTTTGGGCGTTTTTTAGGGTTAATCGCTCGCCTCCATTCGTAAGGCTTAAAAAACCTGACAATCCCAACACTTTTCCAAAAGGTTGAAAATTAGCCACTTGTGCATTATCGCATAACAAAATATAGGTATTAGGGGGCAATAATACAGAAGGTAATGTTTTGCTACTACTTTCATCACTTATTTGGCAATCTTTCAAATTTAATACTTTATTAGACCGATTGTAAAGTTCTAAATATTCAGCATTGGGCAAAACAGCCAGCGGTTGCGCGCTTCCTTGTGGGTCTGCCATGATTTCAGTAATAATCAGCTCATGGTATTGAGGCGCAAAAGTTTCTATAAACGTAAATTCGGTTTGTTGTGTAAGTACTTCATTGCCTGCCAAATCCACTACATTTTTGATAAGCAATGTATTGCCTACGCCACTTATAAAGTTTTGCGCAAAAGCCAATTTTATTTTATCCGCACCCACCAATACTGCAGTGGTAGGCGAGCCAAGCCCATTATTTGCAGTATAGTTAGCCGTATTTTGAGCAATTAACGCCTGCAAGGGTTCAGAAAAGTTTAGTATAACTTCTGTAGCATTGCTTACTTCTATACTTTGAAATACGGGAGGCGTAGTATCGGGTATGTAGGGAGCTATACTTATATCATCAAAAAAATGCCTGTTAAAAAAACTGGCAGTAGATTGTTGCACACGAAAACCAAAAAAAGCACTTGTATTAAAACTATTATCTGTAACTGTTCCTTCTATTGCATAATTATTGCCTGCGCCTGTTATATCTGTATAAATAGTCCAAACATTCGTGATTGTACGCACCGCTTTTATTTTCAAGGTATTGTTGGAAGTATTGGTTTTACCATTTACCCCATCAATGAGCAAGGCACTTGTGCCTGAAGTCATTTTGTAAAGGCTTATTTCATCATTTGTGCCGCCTATCCGTACAAAATAACCACTGTTGGTGGGGCTTTGCAAGTTCGCTTGAGCAGCAGTCAAATAAACATCTACATAATTTGTGCTGGAGGTATTAAACGGAAGGGTAATCTTCATCTCCCACTGCGCTTCAGTGGCAAGCGTATTAGGCGTGGAAATGTAAAAATTATAATTGAGTGTACTCGCATTTGAGCGCAACTGTCCTGCATCTATAGTCCAGTCGGTAGGCGAGTTTGGTGTCCAAACAGGATTTAAGGTAAAATCTCCATCGGTAAAATCCTCCACTACTTGCGCTTTGGCAGGCAAGAATAGGCATAGATACAAGGCAAGGAAACAGCTGAAAATTCGCATAAAAACAAGGCTATATTTTCACAAAAATACGCTTCATTTTGGAACTTTGTGTTACGCCTATTTTATTTTTTGTTTTTTGCTTTTTTTGGCTTATTTTTGGTGCGATTGCCTAACGATGTAAACCTACCTAAACACTTATTTATATGAAAAATCTATTTTATAACAATATATTGATTGTAGCCTTTACTTTCTTATTTTTATGGTTATTATCACTCGTTCCCTTTAAATTTGATGCGCTTGATCCCTTAAGCAAAATGTTCAGCGATTTTGATTTAACAGACATTGTTTTTTCTCGCCTACGCGAAGATGCAAAAGCCGACAATGATGTAGTATTAGTCAATTTGGGCGAAGTGGATAGGGCAACCTTTGCCCAAATGCTGGATTCTATCAACAAGCACCAACCCGCTGTGATAGCTATAGATGCGTTTTACCGCAAGCTAAAAGCACCCGAAGACAGTTCATTAACCATCAATACGGGGGATAGTTTGTTGGCAAAATCGTTGAGCGAGGTAAAAAACTTGGTCATGGTAAGTGGTTTAATTTACAATAAAAAGAAAAATATCATAGACAGCATCAGTACTTCTAACCCATTGTTTTGCAAAAAAGCGCATCTTGCCTACGCCAGCCTCACTACTACAGGCGAGGAAAACATGAGCGAGTTTCTTACTTGTCGCTCTTTTGTACCACAAGTCAAGGTGAAAAATAAGCAAGAACTCGCTTTTGCCGTGAAAATTGCCGCTCTTTATGCCCCTCAAAAAGCCAAACGTTTTTTGGAACGTGGGAACGTTTCTGAATATATCAACTATCAAGGTAACATAGGATTTAAAGAAAGTAATAAACCTATTTACACCGCTATTGATGTAGCTCAAGTACTCAATGGGCAATTTGAACCCAGTATTATTAAAAATAAAATTGTTATTTTTGGACTTATGGGCAAACAATTAGATATGAAATCATTTGATGATAAGTTTTATACCCCTTTGAACAAAAATTATGCGGGCAAAAGCACCCCTGATATGTATGGTGTGATTGTTCATGCCAATATTGTGTCTATGATTTTACAAGAAAAATACATCAATGAACTTTCCGATTGGCTGAATATCGCCCTCATGGTTTTTGCCAGTTTCTTGTGCATTTCTTTATTTTCCTACTTTTTCCGAAATTTTGGCTATTGGTATGATGCTGTAACCATCATTTTCCAACTCTTGCTTAGTTTTCTTTTATTTACGTCGACAGTGTATGCCTTTTTATGGTTTAGATTAAAAATTGATACCACCTTAGCGATTGGTGCGGTGGTACTTTCGGGCTTGATAGTAGAAGTTTATTACGGACTCATTTACAAAGTATTAAACAAAGTAATATCACGAAAAAGATAAGCAGTAGCCTAATGCACCTTTTCAGGCTACGAAAAATGAATGATTTACAATTTCTAGCCGTTGTTTGTGTCCTCACAAACAATCTTAAGCGTTTGTGAGGAACAACGGCATAAATCGTCCGTAATAATTTAGAGTCGACAGCGTTTTTATGACACCTGAAAAGGCAAAATATAAAAAAATACTTAAATCAACGAAAAAAATCTAAATCATCATAAAATGAAGTATTTATATTTTATTGTCATTTTTTTGAGCTATTTTCCAATCACTCAAGCACAAATAGGTATTACCTTTGATGAATACAAAAAAACACACAACACGACCTTTCAGTTAGATTCATTGTACCCTGGAGGCATTCACTCAAACCCTGAAAAGAGCGTTTTCAAATTAATCAATACCTGAATGAATTTATCAAAACATTCAAGTTTGGTTTGATTGTCGGAGGCAAGTTTGCCCAATGTAGCCCTGTAGTATATGGAGATGCAAAGTAAAATCAGGTGCGCTAAAAAACGTCTATTTTTATTTCAGCGTTTTTAGCCACCTGAAAATCCACGCTTAAGTTGTTCTTTCTAGCCGTTGTTTGTGAAGAACAACGAACACAAACAACGGCATAAATCTCTACCCATCGGCAACGGGTCATGTTGATGGAAGTGCTCATAGTGATGGAAAATGGTTTATAATAGAAAAGCTCTACAAAGCCACCAAAACAAAGGATGGAATAGTTACAACCACAACAGACAATAAAATAACTGAGTTGAATCAGGACATTATACCAGCTAACTACATTAATAAACATCGTCTAAAAGATATCACCATAAAAAAATACCTTCTGTATTATTTTTAGTGATAGCGCATTTGTCATGCTGAACGTAGTGAAGCATCTCGTTGTTGAATGACGATTTGTGAACGAAAAACGAGATTT
>JAYTNK010000437.1:0-9835 GCA_043748375.1 Cytophagales bacterium | reverse complement strand
TAACCGTTGGGCTATGCAGATTATAAGTAGTTACGCCTTAAAAATATGTTGTTTTATTGGAAAAATATAATTTAAAATAGGAAACTTTCTTAGGGCATCATCTCACGATTTTGGATATTAAAAAAAGCTTTTTTGGTATGTAATCAATATTTGCACTGTTTTAATATTTCAATAAATTTGCAAGGTTAGGATACTTAGTATTTAGAAAAGTTAAATATTTATCGATTGTTCTACAAAAAAGAATAACTAAACAATCCTAAACAGTAGTCTTATTTTTCTAAACACGAATTGTGGTATTTTTATCTGCCTATAAGCAAAAATTATAGGCAGGAAAGCTAAAAAATGTGTATCTTTGCAAAAAAAATAATATGCTCAATATGCAAGAAGCGCATATCCAACAAATTAGCCAAGAACTTGGCATTTCTCTTACTCAAATCAATGCTACGGCTGCCCTCTTAGATGCAGAAGCCTCTATACCGTTCATAGCTCGTTACCGCAAGGAAGTTACGGGTGGCTTAGACGAAGTGCAGATAGGCAATGTCCGCGATAGGCTGGAACAACTGCGCGAATTGGACAAACGGCGCGAAACCGTGCTGAAGTCTATTGAGGAGCAAGGCAAACTCAGTCCTGAACTGAAGGCGAAGATAGAAAAAGCCAAAACCATGTCGATTTTGGAAGATTTATACCTGCCGTATAAACCTAAACGCCGTACACGCGCTACTATCGCCAAAGAAAAAGGACTTGAGCCACTTGGCGAATTGATATTCGAACAAGGCGACCTCGATATATTTAAACTTGCCGAGCAGTTTATAAATGCGGAAAAAGGAGTAAATACCATAGAGGAAGCTCTCGCAGGCGCACGCGATATTATCGCAGAAAAAGTAAACGAAGATGCTAATGCACGTGCTTCTATGCGCAAACTGTTTGAGGATAAAGGGGTTTATGCCGCTAAAGTTATCACAGGCAAGGAGCAAGAAGGTGCCAAATATAAAGATTATTTTGAATGGTCTGAAGCCGTAGATAAAGCACCCTCACACCGCGTACTCGCTATGCGTAGAGCGGAAAAAGAAGAGATTATATCGCTTGACCTCAGCCCTGAAGAAGAAGAAGCTATCCTAAAATTAGAAACGCAATTCGTAAAAGGCAAAGGCGCTGCCGCTGAACAAGTACAACTTGCTGTGAAAGATTGCTACAAGCGATTGCTTAAGTCCTCCATGGAAACTGAAGTCCGCCTTTCTTCCAAAAAACGAGCAGATGAAGATGCTATTAAGGTGTTTTCTGAAAACTTGCGCCAGCTGTTGCTTGCCTCCCCGCTTGGACAGAAAAATGTACTCGCGATTGATCCAGGTATTCGTACAGGTTGCAAGGTTGTCTGCCTTGATACGCAAGGGAAATTATTAGAAAATACGGTTATTTATCCCGATAGACGCAAAACAGAAGCCGCGCAAGACCTTACTACGCTCTGCAAACAATATAATATACAAGCTATCGCTATAGGCAATGGCACAGCAGGACGCGAAACAGAAACATTCGTGCGAAGCATTGGCTTGCCTAAAGAGGTAATGATAGTGATGGTAAATGAAAGTGGCGCGTCTATTTACTCTGCCTCTGAAGTAGCACGTGATGAATTTCCTGACCACGACCTTACAGTACGTGGGGCAGTTTCGATAGGCAGACGTTTAATGGATCCGTTGGCAGAATTGGTGAAAATAGATGCTAAGTCAATCGGTGTAGGGCAATATCAACATGATGTCGACCAAAATGCGCTGAAAAGAGAACTTGATGACGTAGTAGCCAGCTCTGTGAATGCAGTAGGCGTAGAATTGAATACAGCAAGCAAGCAACTGCTTACCTACGTATCGGGTTTAGGACCAACTTTGGCGCAAAATATTATCGAATATCGCAATCAAAATGGGGCATTCAAAACGCGAGCAGAACTTAAAAAAGTACCGCGCTTAGGCGAAAAAGCCTTTGAACAATGTGCAGGCTTTTTGCGGCTTCGCGATGCTACCAATCCACTTGATGCAAGTGCAGTTCACCCTGAAAGTTATACTATAGTGGCACAAATGGCAAAGGATTTAAACTGTTCTGTGCCTGAACTAATGCAAGAAAATGACTTGCGCAAACAAATTGACTTGAAAAAATATGTTACGGATAAAGTGGGCTTGCCTACCCTCCAAGATATTATACAAGAGCTTGCTAAGCCAGGTCGCGACCCACGCGAAAAATTTGAAGCCTTTGAATTTGCAGAAGGTATCAACTCTATAAATGACTTGCAAGTAGGCATGAAGCTCAACGGAATCGTTACGAATATTACTAATTTTGGGGCATTTGTCGATGTGGGTGTGCACCAAGACGGACTAGTTCATATTAGCCAAATGTCGCATAAACGCATCAATAATCCGAATGAAGTCGTAAAATTGGGGCAAATCGTGGCGGTTACGGTGGTAGAAATAGATGTAATGCGCAAACGCATTGCGTTCACTATGAAAGAGGAAAGTCTGGAAAATGCACGCCCTATTGAACGCCGTGAAAAAGAAAGCGCAGATTACAAAAAGGTATTGAATCAAAAACCCGAAACCAAAGCAGAACCCAAAGAGGTTGCAGTAGATGATTGGCAAGCACAACTATCAGCACTGAAAAACAAATTTGGAAAGTAGAACAGGAAATAAAAGACAGCATGGGCTGTAGTTGCCACTTAGTCGCAATTACAGCCCATGCTTTTTTTTCTATATTACTACAGTTTGCCATGTTATTGGTATTTTTTTTGCAAACACAAACATTTTTTTGCAACATTCTCCAAAATTTGTGTAGTTTTGTAGGAAACTTGTAAGGTTATTATGGATAATGTAGATACAGAAGAAGCCATCGTGATGCAGGGCATCATAGGTGAGAAGACAATTTTTGCCATTGAATACATCATACGTAGAGCTAAATACTCGTATCAACACTTTTCCGAATATACACGCATTTGGGTAGGAAATCAGCATTTCGGGCGTTTTGATGAACCTGAGCTGTTAGGAATGTTGGCTACTCACTTTATAATATCTCAAAAAAATGTACCTGAAGATGTGTTTGATTATGAAAATCCCAAACAACTTTTCAGGTTTTTAGAACGAGACATGAAAAATGAACAGACTTACTATGGACATTTTATTTGCTTTTTTCCAGCGTATGACTATTTCAATAGCTATGCAGTAAGGCATCAAGACGAATATATTTTTATGTGGCAATTAAGGCGTAAAAAATGGGATACGTTTCCTGATTACCCAAAAAAAATCCTTCATTACCGCGTTAGCAAAGATTATGCAGATAGGGTAATAATCGCTTGGAATAAGTTAAGCAAAGTAGCAAGAGAAACGTTTACTTTGCCCGAATAAAAACGTCTGCAATATCCACAAAATTTTGGAGTTTTGTAGAAAAATCGTAAAGCCTACTCAAAAAAACTAGATTGTATCTTCTTTCGCCCTCAAGAGTTTTGTGTAGGAAAATCTATAAAATGGCTTAGACTCATCTATCATTCAAGTTAGGGGCATTTTTATCATAAACCGCCCAATGTATTACAGGACGCAAGGCTCTTGTTGTTTTGTCTTGTTCAAAACCCATAAATCCAGCCGTAAAAACCATTATAAAATCTTTTTCTACCTCTCTGCGGTATAGCCACACAAACTCAAAAGAACTTGTGCCTTGAGATATGTCGCGCATTTCTAATTTTGCTTTTCGATAGTCTTTATTTTTTAGGAAAGGATTGGGTTTTAATTTTCCATAAACCCTGTAAGAGGGAGTTAAACTCATACCCGTACTGTACGCATATTCCTTCAGGTAAGGAAAAAACACGCTAATCCAGCCATTGAAAGACATGGGTTCGTACTTGGATTCATATTTATAGATTTCTCGCCAAAATTCTTCATTTACCTTGCCTTCAGATGCTTGCACGAACTCGTCTAAAATAGGTAGCAAACTTTCTACCCAATCTGAAAGTTCATATTGGCGCAGTTTCTCAACATCTAGCCTGATTTTGCGCCAATCTTGAGGCGTACCTTCGAGCGTGATATATGGAATCCCACAACCGCTAAAAGAGCGATAGTCAAAATATTTTTGCATTGCCTCCATAAGTGTTACCTGAAAAGCAACGGTTTCGTTGGATGTTGTAGTAGAAAATTTATTTACTATAATTTTTTGAATATCGCTTTTTACATTTTTTCGAATTGTGTCGCTTAACTTAGGTAAGATATTTTGCCAAGGATTATAGCCATATTTTGTAAAGCCGTTTTCTTCTATGGTTATTTTGTATTTGCTTTCATGTTGCACAAACAAATGGCGCATCTTTTCTGCATGGACGTTGATATGGTTAGAAACGCCTTGACAAATTAATAGCCAAATCATATCAGGCGAGATGGTAAAAGGATAATGTGCGTTGTAGGCTTGGTGCAAGGAGATGATAAATCCGTTTTCTGTTGAAGAGATAGGACTAAAACGTTTATGGGCTTCAAGCGTAGAAAAACCCTCTATTTTTCGCCCAGAAGCAATTGAAAGTGCTTCATAAAAAGTAGTATCTTTCATAATTTGTTTAGCCGTATCTACTCCACAAATATTGAAGCGTATGCCATGAGGCAGTTTTTCTATTACCTTTTTATAGGGATAGACAGGACGTTTAGGCTTTTGTGCTGTTTCTAAGTCAGTTTTTTTGCTTGTCTTAGGCGGTTTTTTTTCAGCAGTAGTAGTGCTTTTGGGTTTATTTTGGCACGCTTGAAAACATATCAACAACAAGAGTAGTATAGGCAAACTTCGTTTCATACATATATATACTCACTTTAGACACTAAAACGGAGCAGAATGAGACAGAAAAAATACTTTGCGAAAAACACAGAAAAGATTACAAGATTTGCAAACATCTACATTTTTCGCTTGTTTTGTAGAAAATCCATATTCTCATGCGAAAATTGTCCTTTTTTCTTTTACTTCTTGCCTGCCTACCCTTTGCAGGCAAGGCATAAAAAACAAGTTCACGACAACATGAATTTGTAATAAGCTTTTACCTACTCTAAAAATTGCAAAACAAATAATTCAAGAAAATATTTTCATTTTAATCTAAACAAAATGTATAAACTCCTTTATTTTTTATTTTTTATTTTTGTATTAGTTTACCAAGATGCTTGGGCTCAAAACTATAGTCGCAAACAATTTGACTATGCGAAAATGGAAGAAAAACCCTTGCCTGAATGTGAAAAAGAAGTCTTTGCACAATTGGATTTGGCTCATAGCCAAATAGAACAACAACAAAGTGCTTCCGCTGTAAAAACT
The DNA here is from genome assembly GCA_043748375.1 of Cytophagales bacterium. Classification (GTDB taxonomy): domain Bacteria; phylum Bacteroidota; class Bacteroidia; order Cytophagales; family Microscillaceae; genus RDXI01. The sequence continues at coordinate 4,531 of JAYTNK010000437.1, read as the reverse complement.
ACAGAACAACTATTCAAAAAATTTAAAAACTGCCCTCAAGTGCATGATGCGCATGCTTGGAGCTTATTTCGCAATGGTAAATGGACAGAAGCCATAGATATTATAGAACAAGCTATTGAGAAGTTTAGCAAAAGCCCTTACCTCATAGAAAGGCGTGGTTATATCAACCTTGAAATGGCAGAGCTTGGACTAGGGCAAAAAGTGGTCGATGGAAATTCAGTATTTAGCCCTAATAAGGAGAAAACAACTTATACTGAAGAGGAATTTCAAACTGAAAATTACAAAGTAGCCTGCCAAGATTTTGAATATCTATGCACCAACTATAATGATAGACATCGCGAAGTTATGATAACAGGCTATATTTACCAGCGTTTGAAGCAATTTGATAAATCTAATCTTTATTTTTCTAAACTTTTGGACAATGAAGACTATAAAGACCAAGCACTTATGGGGGTGATAGATAATGCCATCATACTAAAAGATTATACAAAAGCAGAGGCATTGTTATTGGAATCTGAAAAAAAATACCCCAAAGCAACCATTATCTATGAGAAATTAGCACAATTGTATGAAGCAAAAAATGAACCTGACAAACAGCAAGTGTACAAACAAAAAGGGCAATTCTATAGTATGTTGGCTTTAAACGCTGATTTAACCTATAACTTAGAAGATTTTGAAACCCTAACATATTTCGCAAAAGAAAAGAATACTCCTGAAAACAAAATGGCTAAATTGAAAACAATTGTAGAAAAAAAGAATATGTACGCGGTAGATGTATGCCTTGCTATTTTGAAAATGCATGCCAATCATGGAAATGGATTTGAAGATAAGGTTACGAACGAATTGGCACAAATGGGCAAAATGGTAGTACCCAGAACTATTCAGTTATTTGAAGAACCCAATATTTCTACTTGTACTATAGGTAATCTTGCAGATATATTAGCAGTAACTAAAGACACTGCAGGTTGGCGTGTAATGGTGAATTATTTACCAAAAATGGCAAACTTACCTTTTACTATAATCCCACCTAATGTACCTGCTATGTTGATGAAGTTCGATAAAGAAAAAGGCGCAAGAGCTTTGATTGAATTTGCGCGAACCCTGATACAAAATGAAAAAAATAATGAAAAATCTGATTCTCCATTTGCTGAATTGAATGGTGTATTTGGGCAAAGTTTATTTTACAGTCCTCTGCAAAAATTACCCCAGAAAAAAGTAGTAAGTATTGCTAAAGAACTTCAATATTCCAAACAGGAAATAAATATACTTCTAAAAAAAGTCTATAAAAAGTAACGTAAGACCTCAGTATATTGCGATATACTGAGGTCTTATTTTTATAGATGAGTAATAGACGTTTGAAAAAGTAAAAACCAAAATACCCAGAGAAATATTTACTTTGCCCAAATGAATCTATTTGCAACACTCCCCAAAATTTACAAAATTATATTTTCCTACAACTTACCACAATACACAAAATGCGCGTATAATGCACCTCAACAGTATCCCCTTTGGCTAATTGGTAATAAATTTTGGGTGGAAAAATAAGCTTTATACCATTGATGCGTTGCGCTAAAAAGTTAGTAAACCTGTTCGCAGGCAAGCCATTCTCTTCAAAAACGCCTTCCATACGTTGTTTAGTTTTTTGCTTTTCATCAGAAGTAATGCGGAAAAATCCAACGAAACCAAATACACAGACACTTAAAGATAGAATAGACCAAAAATAGAAAGATAAAGGTAGAGGTTTGACTGAGTATAAAGACATTACATATATAAAAATTGCTAACCCTGCTGCCATCAGTGCAATAAACAAAAAATCGCTTTTTGCTTGATTCCAATAAGGCTTTGCTTGTTCTATCTCTTCAGGAGTAAGCGGAAAATTTGTTTCGTTATGATTCATAATACAAAAAACAACCTTTTTTGCAACATTCCACAAAATTTTGCAGTTTTGTAGAAAAGTGTAGCATCATATTGGATACACAAACATTTGATTTTCAACGTTACGACAAGGCTCATACATACAACCAATTTTCATTTTATAATCCTTCTTCTCGCTTCCCTATCTTCACAGGTTGATTCCTCATAGCCTCTAAATCTATGGGGGTAATATGAAAAGGTGTCAAAACAAGCAAAGAAAACAAACCGACTAACTCTTTTACTACGCTTTCAGTTGCATCATCTTCTGTATTAGGAGAAAAACGGATTTTTTGTTTCTCAACATCATACCAAAAATTTGCGCAATCTTGTAGGTAAGCGGCTAACATATCAGGCGTTTGGCTCAAATCCATTAGCTTTCCTTGCATACCTGCAAAATCATAATCCGTTTCTTCTAACATATCATGCCAAAGATAACTAAATGCTACCCCAAGAGCTTCGTAGGTAGCTTTTTCTAGGCTTTCCTGCAAAGAATACAAGGCACTTACCTCAGTAGGAAAAACAGTAAAAGAAAAATCTTCCTCCTCTCCCCAAAAATCGTCTGCCATTTTTATTTTGTAATAAGCAGGCATTTGTTCGTGTACCGATAAATCATAATGCTGTACACCAGAAATTTGGATAAACGTTGCAGTTTGTGCCAAAGTTGCTTCAGCGGGTAAGTGGGGCATCTGCAAAATCTCCTTGAAATCGCTCATTTTCGGAAAATGTTTTTGAAAAAAATATTGCATTTTTCCCAATATACCCTTGCCTATTGTTCGCATCAGCTCAAAATTCACTATGTGATAAGTTTGATGTTGTTGCCTTTCGCAGATAAGATAGGCTTCATACGCTTGGTCATATCTATCAAATACACCCACCACGTCCCCCAAACCCACACGCACATTTTCGATGTCATTGTGAATAAAGCAAACTTCACGCATAATATACACTTTTTCCATTATGCAAATGTAAGCAGTTTCTGTATAAATTTTAGGAATGTGTAAAAAACAACTTGCTGTTATTGAGAGCATCTGTTATCAATCTTTTACGTGGCGTGGCGATACCAACAGACGCTTACAGTGTGGCTTCGCGTGAGTGAAATGAGTATCTTATTTAATTTACATTACTAACTAATTTATTCCAAAATCCAATAAGATTTGCAAACATCTACATTTTTCGCTTGTTTTGTAAAAAACCCATATTCTCATGCGAAAACTGTCCTTTTTTCTTTTACTTCTCGCCTGCCTACCCTTCGCAGGCAAGGCACAAAAAACAAGTTCACGACAGCATGAATTTGTAATAAGCTTTTACCTACTCTAAAAATTGCAAAACAAATAATTCAAGATTATTTTGTATCATGTTGTTAGTAATCAATAATTCATTGTCTTTTAATTTTACCTTTGCAATTAATTTTAGCATATCTTTCAATTCTTCTTCAGAATAGGAGGAAAAAGCATTGTAAGCTGTATATTTTTTAAAATTCTTGAAATCCAACTTGGCGATACGCTTGTTGATATCTTCATGATTCCAGCCTTTTTTCTTGCCCTGTGCCTTGATTGTTCTTTCACAGAAAGCAAAAAAGTAGTCTTCAAAGCCACCCTTTGTTAGAACTTCATCAATCAGAGGTACTAATTTTGATGAAGGCATGGCTGACATGGGTGGAGGCATTTTTTCTATTTGGGCTTTCAACTGACCAAAACAAGTTAGTACAAACAACAAACAAAGTATTTTTTTCATATATTAGATTAATTTTGAACACACAAAAATAATCATTTCTTTTATATTTTGCAAACATAAATGTTTATTTGCAGTTTTGTAGAAAACCATATTCTCATGCGAAAACTCTCCTTTATTCTTTTACTTTTTGCTTGCCTGCCCTTCGTAGGCAAGGCACAAAAAAAACAAACACCTGCCTCGCCTACCCTCGCGATGGACACAGCACTCTACAGTGCTATGGAATGGCGCAACGTGGGACCCTTTCGTGGAGGAAGGTCTTGCGCTGTTACGGGTGTTTCAGGCAAGCCCAATTTGTATTATTTTGGCGCAACAGGCGGAGGCGTTTGGCGCACTACTGATGCAGGCTCAAGTTGGCAAAATATCTCTGATGGCTTCTTTGGAGGCTCTATAGGGGCTATTGCGGTAAGCGAAAGCGATAACAACGTCATCTATGTAGGCGGGGGCGAAAAAACAGTAAGGGGCAACGTGTCGCATGGCGATGGCGTGTGGAAATCCTTAGACGCAGGCAAGACTTGGCTCAATATGGGTTTGAAAGACAGCAGACACATCAGTCGCATACGTATCCACCCCAAAAATCCTGACATAGTATATGTCGCGGCATTGGGGCATTTATTTGGCTCGAATGAAGAAAGAGGCATTTTCAAAAGCGAAGACGGAGGCAAGACTTGGAAAAAAACGCTCTTTCCAAACAAGGACGCAGGAGCTGTAGATTTGACTTTCGAACCACAAAATCCACGTGTATTGTATGCCAGCACTTGGCGCGTCAGGCGCACGCCTTATAGCTTTGATAGTGGAGGCGATGGTTCAGCACTTTGGAAAAGCTCAGACGCAGGCGAAACTTGGACAGACCTCACCAAAACAGCCAAAGGCTTGCCTACAGGTT
>JAYTNK010000436.1:0-1992 GCA_043748375.1 Cytophagales bacterium | reverse complement strand
GTAGAAAAAGATGCGCCTATAAGCGTTGCACACTTACCCAATGGCTTTTATATTCTTGAGCTTGAGGTAGGCAAGGGGCTTATCATTCGTAATAAGCTGATTATCAATAAATAGGTGTTTTTTTGAAAGGTAGTGGGAGGCTTGCCTCCCTGCCTATTTTCTATTACATTTTTAAACCACCCAATATTATGAGAAAAATATGGCTTTTTTGTATCATGTGTGTATGTTTGCAAGTAAAGGCACAACAACTCTATGTAGGAGGCAATGTAGGCTATGGACTGAGTTTAGCCAATCAAATATTTGATGAGGGCGATAAACTATCCACTAAAACACAACTAAATGCTGCTTTCTTTTCAGGCAAAATAGGTGTCGCGAAAGCCTTTGATAAGTCCGATTTTGTATTGGCGGGCGAACTTACCTACACCCAACGCCAGAGTAAATTGTATGCTAATTTGGCAGGGCGAGAATTAGAAAAACCTTTTAAAGTACATAGTTTATCTGTACAAATGCGCCCTATCTTCAGAGCAGGCAAGCGATTTAGTCTAACGTTGCCTATGGGCGTGAGCTTGAATAGGTTTGATTTATTCAATCAAATTACGTTGGATAATAAACCGAAGTCAAAATTATTTTACACCTATTATTCAGAAAAAGCGCAAGTATTAGGCGGTCAGGCTGGGTTGGGTATAGAATATAGTTTGGGCAAAGATGCTGAGTATAACATGGATATGGGGGTGTATCATGGGGTAAAGTTGGGTGCAGAAGTGTTATTTACTTCTTTTTTCAAACCCATGCAATACTTGGATATTTCTTACAGTCCAGATGGGCAAGTTTATCAACGCGGCATGGTGAGTAGCAAAGCGCAAGGAGTTTATGCTTCTCTGTACATGATTATTTCCTTGGGACAAAAAGCCAACAAGAGACCAAAAAATCCTGTTAAAAAACCCGTTAAAAAACATCGATTTGTTGTACCTAAAGATTAATTTTGGCATATGAAAAAAATGATTTGGATATTTTTTGTAGGTTGTTTATTAGTTTCCTGCAAAAAACAAGCACCTGTTCCTAATTCTCTGTTGATAGTAGGTAAGTGGTATATTGTAGAAGCTAAGGCTTTTAATGACGACCTCACTCAAATTCAAAATTATGTGGATTATCGTTTTGAGTTTGTGAGGGGCGGTTCCTATTCACTTATCGATACGGGTGGTTTTGAAAATTTTGGGCGGTGGGCGATGCTAGATAACGGCGAGGAACTTATCTTAGACCCTGAAATGCCTAATCAGTCCACTCTACGTATCGAGAAACTAACAAATGAGGAACTTCATTTGCGATTTAATGAAACAAACTACGCTTATTTTAAAATGAAGCGCGTTCAATAATTCTTCCACTTTAAACCCACTCTTTTCGCCATGACCCAAAAAACATTTTATTCATTGACAAATGCCATCTCTCTTTTTGTGCTGTTTTTTTTTACAGCTTGTGGTAGCAAGTCCGACTTGTCCTTGACAGATAAGCATCAAGGAGAAATTGCAAGCTATAAGGAAAAGCTTAGCAAATGTGAAGCTGATGCCAAGACTAATAGAGAGGCGGCTTATATAATCCTCGAAAAAGATTTTAATACGAAAATAAAAGAGATCGATACCCTTAGAAAAAAGGAAAACACACTGCGTGCCAAGAAAGACACTCTTGATAAGCAAATAGGAAAACTACGTGCTGATGCGAAAAATACAGGCGAGAGTAGTACGGAAATGTCTAATAAAATACGTGATTTGGAGAAAGAATTGATGAAAACTAAAGACGAATTAGATAAAGTTCGTACAGAAAGTGCTAATACGATTGACTTTCTAACACGTGCAAATCAAGGTGTACTTGATGAAAATCAAAAATTAAAGAGCGAACGCAAAGAAGCAGTCGCTAAAGAAGCAGACAGAATTTACGAGGAAAAGGTAGCTCCTATCAAGAAAAATAGATTTCTTAAAGTTTTTGGTACTACAGGTT
>JAYTNK010000435.1:0-7280 GCA_043748375.1 Cytophagales bacterium | reverse complement strand
GCACAACGCTTTACAATCCATTCCGCCATGAACGCAAAGCGTTGTGCCTTTTAGAATACCTATCAAAAGTGCAGACTCGGCAGGGGTTAGCTGGTTGGGTAAGGCATTAAAATAAGTATGTGCGGCTGTACGAATACCAAACGCATTATTCCCAAAATCCACTGTATTCAAGTACATCGTGAGGATTTGCTCTTTTGAGTATCGTTTCTCGAGGCGCACAGCCATGAGCCATTCTTTTATTTTGTGGTTTGGTGTACGCAAAAACGATATATAGCTTAATAGTCCTTCGCTATTTTGGCGAGTTTTGAATGTGTTTTTTACTAATTGTTGGGTAATGGTGCTTCCTCCGCGCTTTTCGCCTACTGCTGTTGACCATAATGCGGAAAGGAAGGCAGAAAAATCTATGCCTTGGTGTTGATAAAAGCGCACATCTTCAGTAGCTATCAGACAATCTATTACCGAAGTGGCGATTTCTTTGAATGCCACAGGAGTTCTATTTTCAGTATAATATTTGGCTATCATCACGCCATCACTTGAGAACATTTCAGAGGTAACGGCTATTTGGCTTTCAGGCGCGTTTACATCAGGCATACGCCCATATAAACCAAGAAAGTTGATTTCTACACTTATGAAAAACACAGCGATTAAAGCTAGGCTACAGTTGATAAGGCTCACAACCTTGCCTGCCCAATGTATATGCCAAAAGACGCGCCAATTTATGGGCGTAAAATAAAAAATAGATTTTAGTATTTCAATTAAATAATACCTCATGTTGTGCGTAAGTGTTGCAAAGATAACGCATAATTTAGTTTTTTTATAGTTCTTAGAAAGTTATTATGGATTTAGCTTGTTACCCCACAATTTTAATCGTGGGTTTCATTAATTTAGTCTGCTTTGTGGGCGGCATTTGCTGCTCAAAAATAAAACGCCTTAAAACTTAGGTATTTTTAAAAAATGGTACTTTATTTGCCTTACTTTGTGCTATTGAACCTATTGCCTTGCAGTTATGAAACTAATGGAAGAGCTGGAAACCGAAATACATGAGCCTTATTGGGACGTTCCCAATGAAGAAGTCTTGCACACACCGCTTACGCCTGAAGAGGCGCGCTTTTATGATGCCGCCTTTGCAAAATTTGGCAATATTTTGAGATGGCAAGAGGGCGAAACTTTGCGTAGCTGGGCAGAGAACCTGCTCGATGAGCTTATTCCTTTTGTGGGGGGAATGCAAGGCTCTTTGTTTTACACAGATGCAGAGCGCAAGGAACTCGTTTATGCGAGCGGTTTTGCAGTGGATTATGACCAACACATCAAAAAACGATACGGGTTTGGAGAAGGACTCATAGGGCAGGTCGCAGAAAATAAGGAGATAATGATATTAAGCGATGGCATTAATTTTATTTCGCTTACTTCTACCCAGAAAATTAGGCTCAAATGCGTTATAATTCTTCCACTTGTGTACAATAACCGCACTACAGGAATCATAGAGGCTAACTTTCCACAACGCCCTACCGATACGCATTTGAAGTTTTTGCGCCTTATTGCTGATAGCATCGCCTCAAACCTGAACGCACTTGTAAAAGAACAAGCCTTAGAACAAAGCTTCAAAAAAATACAGGCAAGCGAAGAACGCTTAAAACGATTGGCAGAAGTTACCTCTGAGGGAATAGCCATGATAGATGCCGAATATCGCCTCGTAGAATGGAATCGCGCTTTCGAAAAAATATTTGGATATACAGCCTCCGCCTTAAAAAACAAACCTTTCCTCGATCTATTTGAGGCAGGGCAGGCAAGTGGCAATGCATTGCTCACGCAAATATGCGGCGATATACCTATAGAATTGCGTGGACTAAGGGCTGACGGCTCATGGATTGAGGTAGAAGTGCAAGAAGGACACAGTCGAAATACGCAACTTACCCTTAGTATAGTGAGCGTAAGAGATATTAGCAAACGAAAACAAGCAGAAGTAAAACTGCAAAGAACCCAAGAACGCCTCGAAGCCGCAGAGCAAATTGTAGAACTTTCGGAAGTTATACGCCATAAAAACAGGCAAATTACCGCAAGTTTCAATTATGCCAAACGCATACAAGACGCGCTTTTGCCCGAAGCCAATTTCTTAAAAGAAGTATTGCCTGAATCTATGATTTATTATCGCCCCAAAGACATTGTGAGTGGTGATTTTTATTGGTTTACGCAAGAAGGCGATTATATTTTATTAGGCGCGTTTGATTGTACAGGACATGGCGTGCCTGGAGCTATTATGGGCATGGCAGGTACTGTCTTTTTAAAACAAATTGTCAATTTGCAAGGCATTACTTCTCCCGATGAAGTATTAACAGAGCTACACTTTAACATTAGTCGCGCCCTCAAGCAACAAGAAACCCGCAACCGTGATGGCATGGAAGCCTCTCTATGTCGTTTAGATTTTGAAAAAAGAACCATCACTTTTGCAGGAGCAAAAAATACGCTGTTGTACTTTCAAAATGGGGAAATACACGAAATAGCAGGCGATAACTTTCCTATCGGTGGGCATTGGAACAAGACGGAACGAACCCGCATCTTCCAACAAAAAACCTTTCAATTCGATGCCGAACCTATAACTTGTTACTTATTTACAGACGGATACCAAGACCAATTTGGAGGAAAAGATGGTAAAAAATTTATGAAAACAAAATTTAGAAAACTCATTACCGACATTCAACACTTGGATATGAAAACACAACAAAACATTCTTGACCAAACCCTCAACGAATGGATGGTAAACGAACGACAAACAGATGATATTTTGATTATCGGATTTAGATTTTAAAAACTGAAAAAAAATGTCTTTATTTAACAATTAGTTTCTAAGAATTTAGACAACCCACCTTAAAAAACGGTTCTTCGAAAGTTATTACGGCATAGCCCGCTGTAAGCGTCTGTTATACGCTTTAGCACCCCGCAGAAGCCTGAAAAACAGATGCTTACAGCATGACTGCTCATATATTTTGGTAGCTTCCGCTATAACTTTCTAAGAACCAAAAAACCTTTGTACTGAATAGTGCAAAGGTTTTTTTATAAAATGTATCTTTCTTGTATCTTTGGTTGTTTGACAATGTTTTAAATTGTCTTCAGGATGAACATAATGTTCAAAAAAATTCCTTCTGTATTTTTTTAAGTGAAAAGAGAAGTTTGTCATTTTGAGCGAAGCGAAAAATCTCGTTTTTCGTTCACAAATCGTCATTCAACATCGAGATACTTCACTACGTTCAGCATGACAAATGCGCTATCACTAAAAATAATACAGAGGGAAAAATTTAGACCCTCTTTTTGTTATAGAGGTGTTGTAAGTTTTATAAGTGTATAATAAATAGGCATCCCAAATGTTATGTTGAAAGGGAAGGTAAACCCCAATGCCATAGGAATATACAGACCAGGGTCGGCTTTTGGTGCGGCTAAACGCATAGCAGCAGGGACGGCTATGTAAGAAGCACTTGAGGCTAATACGGCAAACATAAAGCGATTGCCTACGTTTTCTGTTACCAATATACTTGCGCAAGCGACTATAGAGCCATTGACAAGGGGTGCGAAAATTGCGAATACAACCGCAAATAGTCCATATTTTCTAAATGTTTCAAATCGTTTGGCAGTAACCATGCCCATTTCTAATAAGAAGATAGCCAAGAACCCCTTGAATATGTCGGTGGTAAAAGGTTTGATACCTTCGGCTTGTTTTGCGTCAGAAATAAGCCCAATAACCAAACTGCCAATAATCATCAATACACTGCCGTTTGTAAATGCGTGGTGCATAATTTTTGCGAATCCGCCCTTTTCAGTCTGCTCAGTGTCGTAACGCATAATAAGCATTACTCCTACAATAATGGCTGGCGACTCCATTAACGCCATAACAGCCACCATGTGTCCTCCGAAAGTTGTTTTTTGGGCTTCCAAAAAAGCAGTTGCGGCTACAAATGTAACGGCACTTACCGAGCCGTATGCGGCGGCTACTGCGCCTGCATCATGCACATTGAATTTTCGTTTTAGGATAAAGAAGGTGTAAAACGGGATGAGGCTTGAAATAGCCAGTCCGAATAATAAAGAATAGAAAATCTCGGTTGTGAAATGTCCATGTGCCAATTCTTGTCCACCTTTAAAACCGATAGAGAATAGAAGGTAAAGGGAAATAAATTTGACTGTTTGTGCAGGTATTTCTAAGTCGCTTTGTAGTAGGCAGGCAATGATACCCAATACAAAAAAAAGTAGCGTAGGGTTTGTAAGGTTTAGGAAGAGGAGTTGAAAATCCATTTTTAACTTTGTTTGTTTTTTTTGATGCAAAATTAAACAATTATTTTTCATAAAAACACGTAAAAACAAGCTGTGTATCTTTTTAATCCTTTTTTAATGCGCAAATGCTTGTATGCGTATGGGTAGCATTTGCGTAACTAATTTTAATGAAAGTTTAACAATTGGTTTGTAGGTTTTTAATCAAAGATGTAAAAACACCTGTTTGTCCACATAAAACCGCTATCTTTGCGCACTATTCCGAAAAGATATGCTTACTTTCACGCTAACGGCTCAAGCAAATACCGAGCAAACTGATTTGCTTATAGCTTTCGAGCAAACCGACAACTTGCCTACCCAACTACAACAACTCACAGCACAATATGGGCTACCCCATTCTGTAGCAAAAGACTTCAAAGGCGATTTGAAAGAGGTCTTGTCGGTTCATTTGCCCGAACAAAAAGTATATCTTTTAGGGTTGGGCAAAAAGCCTATCTCGAAAGATATTATACTTGCCTACCGTTTCTTTTTTCATCAACAAAAAAGCAAATTGGCTGATAAAATCATAGTCGATATGCGCCACTTGCCTGCCCTCGATGTAGCATTTGCTGTAAATGGCATCGGGTTGGCAAGTTACCATATCCATCTTTATAAAACGGATAAGATTGAAACCCCACACTTCTTTCAGCGCGGGGCAGGCGAGGTGCAAATATGGGTACAAGAAACTGATATGAACATAGCGCAAACTTGCCTCCAAAGAGGCGAAGCCACCGCCGAAACCCAACGCGAAATATTGCAGTTGGTCAATCTCCCTTCGAACCGCAAACTACCCAAGACGTTGGTAGATTGGGCAGTCGCCTCAAGCCAAAAATACGGTTATAAAGCGACTATTTTAGATAAAGAAGCCTTGCAACGCGAAGGCTTGCACGCACTTTTGGGCGTAAATTTGGGTAGCCCTGCCTCGCCTTATTTAATTGTACTCGAACACAAACCCGCCGAAGGTCTGCCCAAAGTGGGTTTGGTAGGCAAGGGAGTTACTTTTGATACAGGGGGCGTGTCGATAAAAGATAGCAATAACATGCACTTCATGAAGTGTGACATGGCAGGTGGCGCAGGCGTATTAGGCGCGTTTGAACTGGCTGTAAAATTGAATGTGCAAAAACACCTAATAGCCGTCATTCCGACTACCCAAAACTGCACAGATGGCGCGTCTATGCACCCAAGCGATGTCATAGAAAGTTACGTAGGCAAGACTATTGAAATCATTGACACAGATGCGGAAGGACGCGTTATATTGGCAGACGGACTTGCCTACCTGAACCGCAATTTTCAACCCGATTATTTGATAGACATGGCAACGCTTACAGGCAGTTGTGTAGCCACATTGGGCTATGTAGCAGGCGGATTGTTTACACAAAATGATGATTTGGCTGCTAAATTATTGCAGAGCAGTGAGCGCACAGGCGAGCGTTTGTGGCGTTTGCCGATGTGGGACGATTACAAAGGAGACATTTCGTCAGACGTGGCTGATGTGCGCAATTATAGCGGTAAGCCGATAGCAGGAGCTATTTCGGCAGCTAAATTCTTAGAAGTTTTTACTGAAAATCACACACAATTTGCGCATATTGATATGGCGGGTGTGTGCTTTACAGACTCAGACTTCGCCACCATGCGCAGTGCAACAGCTTATGGCGTAAGACTTTTGTTTGATTTTATAGAAAATTTGTAGTTTTTACGATAAAAAGGTTAGTCATTGTGAATACATTTGTGATGATTGCCTATATGCGTAAAAAACAAACCTTGCCTAAGTTTAAAACTTAGGCAAGGTTTGTTTATAATTTCTACTTTTAGAAGATTTAATTGTAGAAATAAATTAGCGCAAATGTTTAATAGACTTCCTGCGAAAGTACCTTTTCCCTCTCTCCATTTTGAGAGAGGGCAGGGTGTGAGGCTTCTAAAAAACACTTTCACAAGAAGTCTAATGAATAGTTTTATCAGGTGCGGGCGCAGAGGCGTGAAAATCTACCGCGATTCGTTTTGCATAACCGTCAAGCAGTTCTAGTACACGTTCACGCGAGTCAGCTTTTACAATAAATCCGATGTGATATTCTTCTGTCATGCGCCAATAAATTTCGGGGTCATTAAAAGAGGATGTATCAGGGTGTTTGTAACGGCAGAGCGAGATAACGATTCCTGAATACTCTTTTCGGGTTTTGGGTAGGGTGTATGTTTGGTTTAAAGCGATGGCGATTTCCATTTTTGCCCATTCCGCCCAAAGATTGATGCCTGCAGATGCTTCTACCATTTCCATGAGGTTTGCGCCGCCTACGCGGGCTGCGGTTTCGAGAAAATAGAATTCGCCAGTTTCAGCCGACCTGATGTATTCGGTATGCGAGGCGGAGTTGCGCATTCCGAAAGCTTCCATTACTTTTTTGTTCATCTCCGTAAGGGCTTTTTCGTCTTCGCCTCCAAAAGTACAAGTAACTGAGCGAAAAATACCGCCATCATGGGCTACGTCTATGGGTGGACTTACATATTGACTGGCGCGTTGGAACAAGAACTTACTGTCTTTCGAGATGCCATCTACGTGATAGACGTTACCTGGTCGAAACTGCTCAATCAAATAATTGTGCCTATTGTTGCCCAATGAGTTGATGATTTCCCAAGCTTGGTCGAGAGAGTGGGCTTTTTTGATACCTGTGGCAGAGGCTTCTGAGCGAGGTTTGATTAACCAAGGGCCTTGTACGGTTTGGAGGTATTTCGTAACGGTTTCGTCATGAAAGATAGCACTAAACGGAGGCACATTGATGCCTGCATCTTTGGCTCTCACGCGCATAGCGAGTTTATCGCGGAAGTAGCGCGAGGTAGTTTGCCCCATGCCATCTATGCGGAATGTTTCGCGGAGGTAAGCACCTTTTTCTACATCAAAGTCATCAAGGGCAACGATACGATCTATTTTGCGTGAGCGCATCATGTGTGCCACACCCAAAGCGAGATTATGATGGTTTTCGGGTGTGTTTTCG
>JAYTNK010000434.1:0-1722 GCA_043748375.1 Cytophagales bacterium | reverse complement strand
CCTGAAGGTGTTGCTTGTGCTTTACCGAACCTCTTTAGAGGTTCAAATTTGAATAGCCCCCAATGAAATTGGGGGAATTTTTATTTTGATGCGTTTAATCTGTTCATAATCAGTGTCTTGTCAGTGATACCGCTTAGAATTTCAACCAAATCATAATTTTCTATGCCTCGTTGAATTTTTATCTTTTTTGTTTTAGCCCCTTCTTTTATCCATAAGCTATCGCCTTTTTGTAGCCACTCTTTGGGTATGGTCAAGGCTTTTTCTTTTTGTTGGATAAGGATATTTGCCTCTATCGTTAGCCCTGCAAGGTCAGTAGGAAAGGCAGTTGTAAAGACAGCTTCTACTCGAAAGGATTGGTTTTGACGGTTTAGTCGTTTGAATATTTTGTTAATTTTTGCTTTAAAAATCTTATCTTTATACGCATCTACTTTTACCAAAACCTCTTGTCCGTATTTGATTTTGTGCATATCTAATTCATCTATTTCGAGGCGTAATATAAGGTTTTCCTTGCCTCCCAAAAGCGCGATAGGCTCGCCGCGTCTAACCGTTTCGCCTACTTCCTTGTAAATTTCATAGACAATGCCTCCGCCTTTGGCTGTGAGCGTATAGTTTGTTTCATCGTCTAATTGGGTTCTATAGTTAGTTTGCGCATTCTGCCATTCCAAATACAGTTGGTTACGTGTTTTGTCGATACGGGCTTGTTGTATCTTACAGTCGTTTTGCGCGTTTTGGTAGGCAAGCAAAACTCTATCGTATTCCATTTTGGAGGTGGCTTGTTTTTCCCATAAATTTTTGAAACGCAGATAGTTAAGCGAATCATTTTGGAGGCGCGTGTAGCTATTTTGAAGGGCTACTTTGAGTTCTTGCAATATGGGCGAATTTTCGGCATAATTGCCTTGTGCGATACGCAAAGCCTCTTGTGCATTTTGGGCGCGGAATTGTTGCGCCTCTTGCTTCAGGCGGAAAAGCGGTTGTTGTCCTTCTACAATGTCGCCTTCATGCACGAACTTAGCTGTAATATACCCTTCTGCCATAGCGTACAAGGTATATTCTTGAGCAGGCACTACATTGCCTGAAGCATATACCGCCTCTGTCAGTGTTTTATAACTTGCCTGCATGGGCATAGGTTGGGCTTTTTGACATTGGGTAAATGCCAACCATAAACAGCTTAAAAGAAAATAGCGCATAGATTTCAGGCTTTTAATAGATTGCAAATAAAGGTACTAAATACGCCTTTGCCAAATAAATATGCACCAAGTGTATGCAAATATAGTTGGAGTGTTTTTTTTGAGTAGCAGATGCCACCCGCATGCCTACTTTAAATTTATTTTTCAAAAAAGAGTGCAAACGTTTTAAGTTATCTAAGATTATTACTATTTTTGCTTAGAAAAATTAAATTTCTAAATACGTATGAATACCTTAACTGTAGAAAATAGGGCAGAAATGATTGCTGAAGTTGCTAAAAGTGCCAAATCATTTGGCGAAAAGCACATTCGTCCAAATATTATGCTGTGGGACGAGAGCCAAGAGTTCCCTGTTCACGTCTTCAAAGGACTGGGCGAATTAGGACTCATGGGTGTACTCGTACCCGAACAATATGGCGGCGCAGGCTTGGGCTACCAAGAATATGTGGCGGCTCTTGTAGAAATTTCGCGCATCGATCCTTCTATTGGCTTATCGATGGCAGCACACAACTCGCTCTGCACAGGACACATTTTGCAG
>JAYTNK010000433.1:0-2503 GCA_043748375.1 Cytophagales bacterium | reverse complement strand
CCTTAGTACCAATGAAATATGCCTTAGTACCAATGAAATATGCCTTAGTACCAATGAAATATGGCTTAATCTATTATAGATTAAGCCATATTTCATTGGTACTGTGTCGTATATGAAATGATGTGGTATTTTACAAAGAAGTATTGCGTTCAAATAATAAGCGTTCACCCATTTTTTGCTCATTAAATATGCCATTTTGGTAGGCAAGATGCCCAGAAACTATAGTATGTGTGATACGGGCAGGCAAGGTACGTCCTTCTAAAGGTGACCAGCCACATTTGTAATGCAGACTTTGTTTGGTTACTTCTGTAGTGGCATTTATATCTACCAATACTACATCAGCCCAATATCCTTCCCTTATAAAGCCTCTTTTTTCTATTTGGAAACAGATAGCAGGCGCGTGGCACATTTTCTCTACAACACGCTCAAGGCTTATCTTGCCTGCCTGTGCGTGCTGAAGCATGAGTAAAAGCGGGTGTTGCACTAAGGGCAAGCCAGAAGGCGCGTTCCAATAGCCTTGTTGTTTTTCGTCCCAAGTATGTGGCGCGTGGTCAGTGGCTATAATATCCAAATGATTGTCTAACAAACCCTTCCACAAGGCGGCTTGGTCTTCAGCAGATTTTATAGCGGGGTTGCATTTAATTTGATTGCCCAATGTTTCGTAATCGCTTGCCTGAAAGCTCAAGTGATGCACACAAACCTCAGCCGTTATGCGTTTTTGAGCAAGTGGCAACGTATTATCAAATAAAAGCACCTCGCCTGCCGTACTGATATGCAGGATATGCAGGCGCGTATGATGTTTTTTAGCCAACTCCACCGCGAGGTGCGAAGAGAGCGCACACGCCTCAGCGTTCCGTATTTCGGGGTGTTGGGCAGGCAAGATGTGTTCGCCAAACTGCGCTTTATATCGCGCTGTGGTAGCTTTTATGGTTGCCTCGTCTTCACAATGCGTGGCTATGAGCATATTCGTTTGCTGAAAAACGGCTTCCAATGTATTAGGATTATCAACCAACATATTGCCTGTGGACGAACCCATAAAAATCTTCAAGCCACATACATCTCTCGGATTAGTACGCAACACCTCCTGTAGATTGTCGTTGCCCACGCCCATAAAAAACGAATAATTAGCAAGCGAAACCTGCGAAGCACGCACATACTTCTGTGCCAAAAGCTCTTGCGTAAGTGCATTAGGCACTGTATTAGGCATTTCCATGAAAGTAGTAACACCACCTGCTACTGCGGCTCTACTTTCAGTAAAAATATCTGCCTTGTGAGTTAGCCCTGGTTCGCGAAAATGCACTTGGTCATCAATAACGCCAGGAAGCAAATGCAATCCTTGCGCATCTATTATTTTGTCGGCAGGCAAGTTTTGCAAATCTTTTCCTAATCGCGCTATGCGCCCGTTTTCAATCCAAACGTCTTGAACTATAGTTTGCCCTTCATTCACGCAAGTCGCATTGAGTATGAGGATATTCATTTTATTATGATTATTTTATTGTTTTTTTTTTGCAAATTAGCAGAAAAAAATAAATTTGCACTATCTTTGGAACAGAATAATAAAAACTTTTACTCCTCTACAATTATGGAAGGCAAAAACGTACATGGCTACCTCAAACAATTAGCCGAAGAAATGAATGGTAACTATACAGAATATTCTGATGATACCATTATACTTACTATCCCTTTAGAAGACGGACGCTTCCAAAGCGTGCGCGGGCTTATCCAAGAAAAACAAGAAGCTGGTATGTTTTTAATACTCAGCTCGACTATTTGCCGCCTGCATGAATATCCCGATGTGGACTTCCGCAAAATGTTGGAACACAATTACGACTTGGGCTACTCCAAAATCACCATTACAGATGAGGATTATTTGGAACTTGCTGTCTATATGAAGTATGACCTCGTTACTGCAGAGGAATTGCGCTACATGGTTCGCGAAATCGCCGTTACAGCCGATAAACTAGAACTCGAAATCACAGGGAAAGACCATCACTAGTCTTTATATTTTTACGCCATTGTTTGTGTGCTCACAAACGACTGATTAACCCTGTAGTTGTTTGTGGGGACATAAATAACGGCTGTTATGTCATTGTTTGTGTCCTCACAAATAACGGATTAAAAATAAACAAAAAAGCCACGCCTTTTTTTGGAAAGGGATGGCTTTTTTTGGTATCTTAAAAAAAAATAACGATTATTGCAACATTAACAACCAATATTCCAAATCTAATATTTTCAATGGCATATCTATATAATATACTTTTCTTAGCATTAGGCACACTCATCGCATGGGCAATGTACCGCGTTCGCACCGCAAAAGTTCATCACATAGCCAAACAACAAGAACGCCAAATCCGACACTTGCACGAAGACTTTCAACGCAAAGAGAAAGACCTAAACCTTGAAATAATGGCGCGGGATAAGAAAATATCCTCCGCCCAAAAACGATTCGAAACCCTACAAGAAAATCTGCAAGCACAAGTTCAAAATGCACAAATCGGCATCG
>JAYTNK010000432.1:0-4719 GCA_043748375.1 Cytophagales bacterium | reverse complement strand
ACTGTGCCACTGCGTTTGTCATCTGAATTTGTACCGCGCAATATCTCGTCTAACAACACGAAACAAGTACTTGCTTGCACTGCGCTCATGATTTCTTTTAACCGCTTCACTTCTGCAAAAAAGTAGGACTCATTGTCATGCAAAGAATCGGACAAACGCATAGAAACCCACACAGGTAAAGGGTGGACACTTGCCTCCGAAGCGCAGACGGGCGCACCAACACCTGCTAAAACCATATTGACACCTAATGTTCTTAAAAATGTACTTTTTCCTGACATATTAGAGCCTGTAAGTATAATAAATGGCGTTTCTTTGAATGATACATCATTTTTTATGCTGGTTTCAGGATTTAAAAGCGGGTGGGAAGCCTCTTTAAATACAATTTCATAGTTTGTATTCAAGGTAGGGAAAACATAACTTGGATAATTATAGGAGAAATTTGCCAAACTATTTAAACATTCTATGTCGCCTATTACCTCAAGCCACTCAATAATATGCGAGATGTATTGAGCTTTCCATCTCATGAGCGCATTCCATGTATGTATATGATACAATAACGAGCCATTAAATAGCAATGCGCCTACTACGTTTTGCAAGCTATCTAACTGATGAAAAAGGGCAGATAATGTCCTAACTTGCTTGCTGGCAGAGCTTGTTTGGTAGGCAAGCTTCTGTTGATAGGCTACAAGCAATGGGCTATCAAATGTGGTAGTTTCTATGAGCTCAAGCATAAAACTATATTGTTTTAATATATCATCTATATTATCAGCTTGTTGGCTTTCCTGTCTGATTTTCCCTAATTGCGATAACAAAACCAACAAGTTAAATATGAAAGTCAAGAATGCCAATCCACCCCAAATAGGTTTATGGGTAAACCATGCCGTAGCACACAATCCCCAAAATAGAGCAGGCAAGAAGTAAGAAAGCCCTAACACAAAGGCAGGCACAGGTTTTGCGTCAGTTTTAGCCCAATTTATGAGCTTGTTATACATTTGAGGGTTGTCTTCTTTTACTTTGCCAAATGCCGCAAAGTTTTGTCTCC
This sequence comes from Cytophagales bacterium, assembly GCA_043748375.1. GTDB lineage: Bacteria > Bacteroidota > Bacteroidia > Cytophagales > Microscillaceae > RDXI01. The sequence continues at coordinate 3,677 of JAYTNK010000432.1, read as the reverse complement.
AATCTACTTTAGGCGTTAAAGTTTTAATAGCTATCTGATTGGCTGTGATGGCTTGGGCAGGCAAGATGCCTGACAAAAGCTGCGCTAAAGCCGTCTTGCCTACGTGCGTAGTGGTTCTATTTAAGTGTTGGAATAGGGAGTTTTGCCCGAAAATATCCAAATCATGGGCGTAAGCATGGGCGGGCGAGTTGTAACTTGCACCGTCTGCAAAAGGCATAGCTTCTTTTTTCAAATAGGCTATCTCATCTGTATTGATATGTCGCAAGGCACGTTTCAGGCGCATATTCCATGCTACTGCTTCGTGCATTTTGATGAGGAGTAAAAAAGCTATTGTACTTAAACCCATAGCCCACAAAAGCATATCGCCTCCTTTGTAAGCATAAATATATAAACACACAAAAAAAAGTATTGCCAAAGCCAAACGCAACAAACTAATAAAGTTGTATTGGCGTGATAGCTTTGTATATTCGAGGTGGTATTGTGCTTGAAGGGTTTTATAAGTATTCATGTAAATTTTATTTTATTTATATACTATCTTTGCACTTTAAGAAGCCTAAAAACAGTACATGTCTATAATTTTTAGAGAAGCCTGCGTCCATGATATTTCACAAATCATGGTGGTGCGATTGGCTGTAAAGGAAAATATATTGTCGAATCCTGCCTTGGTAACTGAAGCGGATTGCGAAGAATTTATCACGCAACGAGGTAAAGCTGGGTAGGCGAGTTTGAAAACCAAGTTGTAGGTTTTTATATAGTAGATTTGAGGGAAAACAATATTTGGGCATTATTTGTCCACCCCAACTATGCCGAGCAGGGCGTAGGCAAGCACTTGCATAAACTCATGCTCGATTGGTATTTTAGCCAAACGGAAACAACCGTCTGGCTTGGTACTTCTCCCCATACAAGAGCTGCTTTATTTTATGCCAAAAATGGTTGGGAAAATGTAGGCATGGTAAACAAAGGCGAAATAAAATTTGAAATGAGCATTAAAAACTTTAGCGAAACGTTAAAACTTCGCTAAAGATAGTTATAGATTTCAAAAATAGCCACATTAGTCTAATTTCAGAATTGCCATGAATGCTTCTTGTGGAATTTCAACATTGCCAACTTGTCGCATACGTTTCTTGCCTTTTTTCTGTTTGTCTAATAGTTTGCGCTTACGCGAAATGTCGCCACCATAACATTTGGCGAGTACGTTTTTGCGCATCGCGCTCACGGTTTCGCGTGCAATAATTTTCTGCCCAATAGAAGCTTGAATAGCGATTTCAAACATTTGACGTGGTACAAGTTCGCGCAGTTTTTCGCATAATTTTCTACCCCAATCATAAGCCTTATCGCGGTGAACAATAACCGAGAGCGCATCTACACGCTCGCTATTCAGCATGATGTCTAACTTAACCATGTTCGACTCACGGAAGCCAATCAATTCATAATCTAAGGACGCATAGCCACGCGAAATAGTTTTGAGTTTATCAAAAAAATCAAATACAATTTCTGCCAACGGCAGTTCAAAAACAAGCTCTACGCGGTCTGTGGTAAGATAATTTTGATTTTTAATAACGCCCCGTTTGTCCATACACAAGCCAATCAACGCGCCCACATAATCAGATTTACTAATAATTTGGGCTTTTACATACGGCTCTTCAATGTATTTGATTCTTGACGGGTCGGGCATTTCGGCAGGAGCTTGCACACGCAATTCTTCTCCATTGGTAAGGAATGCTTTAAATTGTACGGAGGGTACAGTGGTGATAACCGTCATGTCAAACTCGCGTTCAAGGCGTTCTTGCACAATTTCCATGTGCAACATACCTAAGAAGCCACAACGAAATCCAAAGCCAAGCGCGGCGGAGGTTTCTGGCTCCCAAACGAGAGACGCGTCATTGAGTTGAAGTTTCTCCATTGCCTCGCGCAAGTCTTCATATTCGGACGTTTCCACAGGGTAAATACCTGCAAAGACCATCGGTTTTACGTCTTCAAAGCCCTTGATAGATTCGGCACATGGTCTAGCAGCGTGAGTAATAGTATCTCCTACTTTTACTTCTTTAGCTTGCTTGATACCCGAAATAAGGTAGCCTACATTGCCCGCACTCATTTCTTTTTGTGGTTCTTGTTGCAATTTTAGTACCCCTATTTCGTCTGCTTCATATTCCCTGCCTGTGGCCACAAACTTAACTTTGTCGCCTTTGCGTATAGTACCATTAACGATACGAAAAATAACCTCTATACCTCGAAAAGAATTAAAATGTGAGTCAAAAATAAGTGCCTGTAGGGGTGCGTTGGGGTCGCCTTTGGGTGCTGGAACACGCGCCACAACAGCATGCAAAATATCTTCAATACCAATGCCTGCTTTTCCGCTTGCGTGTATGATTTCGCTACGGTCGCACCCAAGTAGGTCGACTATTTGGTCGCTTACGTCCTCTATCATGGCATGAGGCAGGTCGATTTTATTCAATACAGGAATAATCGTTAAATCATTGCCGATAGCAAGGTAAAGATTAGAAATAGTTTGTGCCTCGATGCCTTGCGAAGAATCGACAATCAATAAAGCACCTTCACACGCCATAATAGAGCGCGAAACTTCATATGAAAAATCAACGTGTCCTGGTGTATCTATCAAATTAAGGGTGTATTCTTCTCCATTGTAGAGGTATTTCATTTGAATTGCGTGGCTCTTGATAGTAATACCACGCTCGCGTTCCAAATCCATATCATCTAATAATTGGGCTTGCATATCGCGTTTGGCTACTGTTTGCGTGAACTCCAGCAGGCGGTCAGCCAAAGTGCTTTTTCCATGATCTATGTGCGCGATAATGCAGAAGTTGCGCGTGTTTTGTTGGCTCATATAAAGTTATTGCTTCTTTTTCTTGCAAAAGTACGACATTATGCACAAACTACAAAGCCTCAGCGAAGAAAACAACAAACTTGTAAGGTTTAAAACAGGATAGCCCGTTTTTGAATGTTGTCAATTGTTTTACCTTTGTAGGCACTGCCTATAAAGAACACACCATAACACAGCCACCAAGGGTGTATCCACGCGCCTACATCCATCAGTATATAAGTGCCTAAGTGAAATAATATGCCCATAGGCAAGAAAACAAACCTTGCCCAGCGATAAGGTATGACTAAAATAAATCCTATTTCAAACAACAACATAACGCTACCCAAAAAAGCACAAAGCCACGCATGACTCGCCACCCAAAGCCCAAGCGGTTGCCCATGTAGCCGCAAATACGCCTGCAACATATCGGGCTGTAGCCACGCCACGCCTGAAACCATTACTTTTTCTATGCCTGCCAACGTATAAGGCAAGGCGACCGCTATTTTCAGAAGCAAGAAAGTCCATGAAGGTGGCACACCCTTTGCCTCATGTTGGTAGGCAAGGTGCAATATAACAGGCATCAACCCTGCCCAATACATGAACGGGGCAAAGGTGTGGTCTATTTTGTGAAAACTCATTTGGTAGCCTTGCAATACGACAAATAAGCCGAAAAACACAGCCGCAAAGTACGCACTTGCCTGCTTGCCTACCCAAATACCTACAATACTTACCCACATAAGCACACACAAAAGCAAACTTGCCTGCCCATCAGGAAAGGGCAACCATAATAAACGCAATAAAAATACAGGTTGGTAAAAAGCGCGCGCCTCGTTCAGTTTTTGCAATTCGAAATACC
>JAYTNK010000431.1:0-5011 GCA_043748375.1 Cytophagales bacterium | reverse complement strand
ATTGGTAGTGGCGTTTACATTCCCAATGACAGAGCCATTTATCCAGTCGCGAACGGTAGCATACGGAAAAGCACTTGCAAAGTCTGTAGCATCAATGGTGATAGGCTCATCTTTCTTGCAAGAAGTGAAAGCCAAGCTCACAAAAAGGAGCAGAAAGAGGAGAGAAGTGAGGTTTTTCATTTGTTTTAGAGGGGTTTAGGGTTTCGTTTTGGTAGTATTCATTATTAAAAATTTATTAGGCATTTAGGCATAGCTTGTTTGATACGTTGTTTTTCAGCATCCGAGAATTTATTATCGAAACAATACAATTCTGTTAAATTTTCGAGTTTGCCAATTTGTGTTGGCAAGGCAGTTAATTGATTGCTATAACAGTGCAATTCTGTTAAATTTTCGAGTTCGTCAATTTGTGTTGGCAAGGTGATTAATTGATTTTTGGAGCAGTTCAATTTTTTTAAATTTTTGAGTTCGCCAATTTGTCTTGGCAAGGCGACCACTTGATTCTCGGAGCAGTTCAATTCTGTTAGATTTTCGAGTTCGCCAATTTGTACTGGCAAGGTAGTTAATTGATTGTAAAAACAGTTCAGTTTTTTTAAACTGGTAAGCTTTCCTATCTCAGCAGGCAAGATAGTTAATTGATTGTTGGAGCACCACAATCCTGTTAGATTTTTGAGTTCGCCAATTTGAGTTGGTAGGGCGGTTAATTGATTGTAGGGACACCACAATTCTGTTAGATTTTTGAGTTCACCAATTTCTGCAGGCAAGGCAGTTAATCGATTATTGGTAAAGGATAATACTGTTAAATTTTTGAGTTTACCAATTTCTGTGGGTAAGGTGGTTAGTTGATTAGAATTGCATTCCAGCATTTGCAAGTTAGGAAATTGAAATACCTCTTTGGGTAGGCTGGTTAGCTTTTTGCTACTAAGACTCAACCTGTATACCTTCAAAGGGTCGGCTTTCAGGGCTTCTTCCATGCTTTGGTATTGTTTTTGTTGCTCCAGCGCAGTTTCATCGAGTGGTGTATGCGTAGGCTGTGCCTGAGCATATATAAGGCAGGCAAGAAACAGAAAGAGGAGAGAAGTGAGGTTTTTCATTGTTTGGTTTTTTTTTGATGCAAATGTAGCTTGCCTGCCCATAGCAAAAGGGCTGCTTTCACGAGGGTAGTGTTTATTTTCATATAGGTAGTGATATTTTTCACAAAGGTTTTTGATATTTCTTTCGTGAAATAAATCCCTACCTTCGTGAAGTCTTGCCTGCTATGTGTATGCTATAGGCTAACTTTGCAATTGATGAAACTGCTACTTTATTTGTGCCTTGTTTGCGGGCTTGCCTGCCCCCTTTTTGCACAAAGTCCTTACCTACAACCTATCCAATACTTGCCACAGTTGCCTACCAAAACTATCTATGATATGTTGGCGGATAGGCAAGGACGTATCTATTTGGGTACAGACAAGGGGCTTTTTCGGTTCAATGGCAAAACCGTTCAAAAAATCCCTTTTGCAGATGCCAAACAAGCAGACTTTACGACCATTCGAGAAGATAGATTGGGGCGTATATGGGGGCTGAACTTTGCCAAACAGGTTTTTTATTTGGAAAACGACACCCTACGCAGTTTTCCTTTTGCAGCAGGCGAGTCGCAGGGCGCGTTGGTCAATTTTGACTTTACCGAAAAATACGTTTGGATAGCTACCTCCAGAGCCTTAGTAGCCTATACATTGCTTGATTTCAAACCTGTTTTTACTAAAAAATTTGAAAAATTTGATGACTATTTGGTAGATATGATAAGCTACCAAAACCATATCAAACTCTATGTATATGGGGCGGTTTTTACGCTTGATGAGCAAATGCGCTTCACTTCCGAAACCACATCTATCAAAGAAGAGAGTCGTTTTTTCTTGCAAGACGACAAACTCTATTGCCTACAGCGTAAAGAAGCCCCACGCCATTATATGGTATGGGACTCGCCTACCAAGCCCTTTTGGGTGCAGAAAGCAGACTTGCCTACCTCGGTTTTTTTGTACCATGCTTGTGCTACGCACACAAAAACGTGGCTCTGCACAAGGCAGGGCGGCTATCTTTTTCTGCCTGAGTCGGGCAAAACTATCTTGGTCTTTCCTGACAAAAACATCACAGACATTTTACAAGATTTTCAGGGCAATTATTGGATAAGCACCCTGAACGAAGGGCTTTGGGTCTGCTCCGATTTGCAAAACACCTATTATCCCCTTACACAGTTAGAAGGCACTTCCAACGAATTGCAATCACTCTTTGTACATGGCGAAGAACTGTATGCAGGACTTACTAATGGGCATATTTGGCGAACTCCTCAAGCCCAACCTTCCCAGTGGCAAGACGTAGGCAAGGTTTCAGACGCAGAGGTAAGGCGCGTGAGTTTTCACCCAACGCTCCCGCTCATGGTTACCCATAAGGGCGTTTTTGATTTACAAGGGCAACTGAAAGTGCCTTTCAAAAAATACGCACTGAAAGATGCCTACTTCTATACAGCTGGCAAGCGCGAATTACTGCTCATAACGCTCTCATCTGGGTTTTATTGGATAGATTTGTTGGCTTCTATGGAGGCTACCCCTCAAAAAATTATGGGCTGTGATTTGGATACGATACGAAGTCGTGATTTTCAACGCCCTGCATACACCAAGTTTATGCTCCAACGATACTATTGTGCTGTAGCTGATGTAGCCAATCAAAAATTCTGGGCAGGTACAGACATTGGCTTGTATGAATATGATTCTACAGGCAAGGAAACGCTTTTGCAAGTAGCAGGTAAATCTATCATAGCCCGCCAACTTTTGGTAGATGGGCAGGCAAGGCTTTGGGTAAGCACTTTTCAGCAAGGTTTATTTCTAATAGAAAATCAGCGCGTAGTGGCGCATTTTCAAGAAGGCAAGGACTTGAAAAGTAACTTTATGCGCAAAATGATTTTGCAAGGCGATAGGCTGTGGATAAGTACAGATGCCGAAATAGGCTATATAAATACCCAAAATCTTAAGTTCCAAGAAATATTAACCCAAAATGGCATAGATTTTTACCCTACTGAAAAGGGCATTTGGGTAGCCCTCTCGCGTGGCATAGTCTTCATGGCAGGCGAGCAGGCAAGGATATTGCCCGAACCGCGTCTTTTGCCAGTGCGCAAGGTAGGCAAGGCTTCCTTTGAGGTAGAAGCCCTGCACTACAAAAACCCCACACAAGTAGCCTTGCATTATCGGTTGAAAGGCAATGATTGGCGCATTGTCAAAGAACCACAAACACTTTTAGATTACAACGAATTGCCAAAAGGCGAGTATGACATAGAAGTTTTCGCACAAGATGAAACTACCAAAGCTCGAAGCAAAACCCAAATAATTCACTTCAAAATTCCTGCCCGTTGGTGGGAAACATGGGGCTGGTATTTGGTAGTTTTGGCGGCTGTGAGCGCGCTGATTTTTGGGCTTACCTACAGTTTTTTTGAACGAAAACGCAAGAAGCAACTGCTCAAAGAACAGCTTTGGATTTCGCAACTCAAAGCACTCAGGGCGCAAATGAATCCCCATTTTTTGTATAATATCCTGAACACCGTACAAGGCTTGGTGTATAGCAACCGCAAAACTGAGGCAGGCGAGCTTTTGGGCAATTTCAGCGACCTGATGCGCAAAAGCCTACAAACTTCTGAAAATGCGTACATTTCTTTGCGTGACGAATTGGATATATTGAGTTTGTATTTATTGCTTGAAAAAGCTCGCTTTGATGAAAGTTTTGCTTATGAACTTGCCTACCCAAATATGCAAGGCTATATTCACCTAAAAATCCCTTCTATGCTCATTCAGCCTTTTGTAGAAAACGCACTCAATCACGGACTTTTGCATAAGAAAGGGGTGAAAGATTTGCGTGTACATTTTGATATAAAGCCTGAAGCTACGCATTATGCTCTTACCGTAACCATAGACGACAACGGCGTTGGCAGGCAAGCCTCTGCTGAAATCAACCAACGGTTTCAAAAAAAATCATTGGGGTTTGCTACGCGTGCCACTTCTCAACGTATTGAACTCTTGAATTTAGACCCAAAAAACTATATTGCTTGCCATATTCACGACAAAGTACAAGGCACAAAAGTAGAAATTACTATCCATATACCCATATAGCCTCACCCCCAACCCCTCTCCAAAGGCGAGGGGCTTTTAAAAAAACTCACCTCTCCAAAGGCTAAGAGCTTTTAAAAACTCCCCTCTCTTTTGGAGAGGGGCTGGGGGTGAGGCTAACAAAAACCTAACTTATATGCTCAAAACAATTATTGTAGATGACGAACAAATGGCGCGTAATGTATTGCGTGGTATTTTAGAAGAAAATTTTGCTGAAAAAGTAGAGATTATAGCCGAATGTAAGGACGTTCCCGAAGCTGTAAAAACTATCCACAAACTCAAGCCCGACCTTGTGTTTTTGGATATAAAAATGCCTACTTACAATGGCTTTGACTTATTGGAGTTTTTCGAAGAGGGGCAACTCAATTTCAAAATTGTGTTCGTAACGGCTTATAGCGAATATTCTTTGCAGGCTTTTGAGATCTCAGCAGTCGATTATTTGTTGAAACCCGTTCGGGTAGATGCGGTAGCGCGTGCTTTGCAAAAAATGGAAGGCTTGCTTATCCAGCCCAACGAGGACAAGCATTATAGAACGCTTTTGGAAAACCTGCAATACCCACAAGATCGAAAAATGGCCCTGCAAACAGCCGATAATGTGTATATCGTGCGGTTTGCAGATATATTGTACTTGGAAGCAGAAGGCTCATATTGTAATGTTCATACAGAAAATCGGGGCGTTATTTTGGTTTCGAAGCGTTTGGCACAGTTTGAATATTTGGAGCAAACAGGCGTTTTCTTTCGCAATCATAGAAGCTACATGGTCAATGTAGATAAAATCCAACGCATTGACAAACGCAATCTTACGCTTTTGATGTCCAATGGCAAAGAAATTGGCTTGGCTCAAGATAGAAAAAATGATTTATTGGCAAAATTGGAATGAC
>JAYTNK010000430.1:0-2527 GCA_043748375.1 Cytophagales bacterium | reverse complement strand
GTACATTCGCCTCTATCCACTCGGCTAATTGCTCAGCGTGCGCTTGGTGTGCGTTATTGTCGCCATCGTCAGCTACTAGAATAACCTGATTGCGCCACTCGCCTAATTGCTCTTTTTGGGTAGCATAACGTATCAATTTATCTACTATAGTGGCTGCTTCAGTGGTGTTTTTTACAGGCAAACGCCCTACACCAATTTCTAAACTTTGTGGTGCATCTTGTGTTTCTTCCCATTCGCCTTCATTTAGTTCTAAAAGTCCAAAATAATCGTCAGATGAGTAGCTAAAAATAGGGTGTAGCGATTCGCGTGATTCGTAAATAGGCACAAAATTCGTGTTGTTTTGTACACGATATTTATAGTCAAATGAGCCATCTCCAAAGAGTAAAACAGAATTAAACTTAGCAGGGTTTTTCAAGTACAAGCACCGCATAAAGTCGCGCAAGGCAGTAATATCTTGCCTGCCCGATGAGAACTCAGCATAAATTTTCTGTGTATTGATTACCTCTATCGTTAGTCCGTCATGGGTTTGTCGAAATTGTGCCAATCGTTTTGCCTCTGCCTCAAAAGCAGGTGGGCAGATAAATACGGCATCAGGCACAGCTAAACCGTGTAGGTTTTGGTTTTGTACCTTGCCTACGATGGCAGGCAAGCGGGCGTTTTGCAACTGAAATGCCACAAAAGTTTGCAATGGCTGACTCTGTGATTGAAAACTTGCCTGCGAGCCATTAAGTGTGAAAGGCTGATTAACAGGTGTTTGTGGGTTTGTAATGTTCCAAATTTGCACATTATTGTCTGCTCCTCCTACTAAAAAACGAGCTTTGGCTTGCGTTGCAGAAGCAACAGAGCGCAAGAGAGTTACATCGCCTGTATAACGTAATTCACGCAAATAATTTATCTGTAGATAATTTAAAAAGCCGTTCCCATAGCCACCATTTTGTTTATATTTTAGTTTTATAGTAAGGCTTGCATTGCCATCGCTTACTCTTGTATAAGTATTGATAACATTTCGCCCACGACTATCGTAGCCGAAAGGGTCTGTATTCACCGCATCAACAGCTTGTGTGCCAATAAGTTCATTGTTAGCAAACACCTCGTAGTTGGTAACTCGACTATCCCTTGACATAACGGCAGACGTGATGCGCATTGTTGAGCCTGTTATAATATGAGGGAGATTAAAACCAAAGCTATATTCGTTTTTATAACCAAATTCCTCTCCATACCATTCGCGCCCCGATTTTAAGTAGTTGATTTCATCTTTTTCATACGCCACAAACTCATTGCCTTGTGTAATATCGTTTGTTGCCCCTGTAACTGTATTTTGGGAGGCAAGGCGCAATGCAGGGCGATTCTCTAAACATATAAAATAGTATGTAGTATCTGCATACAAGTTTGCTTCATGTTCAAATATTTGACTGTTTGTATTGTAAGTCCATTTATCAGAACTTTGCCCATAAAACAACAAAAAATCGCCTGCATCAAATTTACCGTCTTGTTCGCCTTGTGCCAATATAGCATTTTCGGGCAAGTCATCAGGGCGTGTCGTGGCATTGCTTTGTGGCAACATTCCGCCACCATAGCCATGTATATGGAGGTGTTGTGGGTTGAGTACATTTACATCAAAACCTGCGTTTTGCAAAAATGTAGCGTCTATTTTGTATAGTCCATTTTGTGTGATGCCAATTTTGCACCATTGCCCTGTGGCTAATCTCGATTGCGAAGCAAATTGAGCTTGTGCGCTGTGGTAGGCAAGGGCGGAAAAGACAAATAAGCATAAAGCCACTTGCCTGCCTAATGAAAATATTTTTGGAAGAAACATATATGGTTTTGATTAAATACAAACTTATTTATAAAAATTATAGATTTTTTGGATAGCCCCTAAAAGTTGTGGCAGGTTGGCTGTGCCATACCGTTGCGAGTCGATGAAAAGCGTTTGGTCTTCGAGTTTGAGAAATTGCCATGTGAAGCCGTTGGTTACCGCACCATAGATGATTTTGATGTCGTTGCCTTCGCGCTCATTGAAAATACGGGCGGCATACATTTCCGCGCCACATTGCCCGTACCAACTTTCTAATTTGTCATCTTTAGCTTCAAAAATGCAGACTACAGGCGATTCTATTTCAGAAACATTGGGGTTGTTGGCAATCAAAAAATCACATACGCCCTTCAGTCCCCTGTCATTATCTACATTGAACGTTATGCCCGATAAAGGTTTGAAATTATTGTTTATAGTAGCCATTTCTACTAAAATAGGCATTACAATCAATTCAGACTTTGCTTTTTCGTTCAGCATAGGCATGAGTAAATTGCGTTCTAAAGTAGCTTCCAACCAATCAGAAACGTCTTGGGTCTCAATAGGCTTTAATAAATTGATAATATCTTTTCGGACAATACCACAAATATTTTTCAGGTCTGATATTTTATAATAGCGGTACGAACTTGGAATTTTCATAAGGAATGGTTGTTATTTATAAAAATTGTATGTTTTTTGGATAGCCCCTAAAAGTTGTGGCAGGTTGGCTGTGCCATA
>JAYTNK010000429.1:0-1981 GCA_043748375.1 Cytophagales bacterium | reverse complement strand
TTGCAGTCGTAGCAGGTCGCTACAACGAAAAATCTAACGAAATTACAACCCAAAAGACGTTTTTTAACAACAGATACAGTTCAACTAAACAACCCCAATGTATTGTTTTAAGTGTAATTTTGAAAACGGCTTTATATGCAAAGGAAAACAAAAAAAAGGGAAAGAACAAAATGCATGGTAGGCTTCACTCAAAAGTTATGACTACCTTTAAATAAAAAAACAAAAAATAAAATGTCTTACGCAAATACATTGCGCAGGCGTGTTTGTATATTTGCACATCATGAAAAGAAGCGAAAAAATTACCCAAACAGACTTCAACAAACTCGGTATAGCCGATTTGGATTTGATGAAAACCATCGGGCGCGTAGCCAAGAATCTTATCAATACCAAAGCCTATACTAAAGAGTTGTTATTGGCAAAAATAGCCATTATCCGCGAAAACCCTGAAGCATATTTAGAAGACGAAGTGTTTGCAAGTATCGCCCTTGCCTACGCTGCCTTGCCTGCCGAAATGCGTGTGCCTGTACAAAAGGAAAACGTATTCGAACTAAGAACGGAAACGCCTGCCTACACTATTTTTGGACGCGAAAATATAGAGGATTCAGCCGTTGGTCAAATGAATATTGCTATGCGTCTGCCTATTTCTGTAGCGGGTGCGTTGATGCCAGATGCACATCATGGCTATGGCTTGCCTATCGGCGGTGTATTGGCTACCGAAGTCGATAAAATTATCCCTTTTGCAGTGGGTGTAGATATAGCCTGTCGTATGTGCCTTTCAGTGTTTGAATTAGAAGCAAGTTATTTAGATAAAAACAGCCATAAATTGAAAAATATGCTGCTAAAAAATACTTGTTTTGGTACAGGCATGGGCATGGAAAAACCTCTTGAAGATGAAATTTGGGAAAACCCCGATTGGAAAGCCACTAAACTTATCAAAGAATTGCACGATAAAGCCACTAAACAAATTGGCTCATCGGGTACAGGCAATCACTTTGTTGAATGGGGCATAGTAGAAATAACCACCGAACCAAACGAATTTGGCTTGCCTGCAGGCAAGTACCTTTCCTTGTTGTCGCACTCTGGCTCACGTGGATTTGGTGCGGCTATAGCAGGTCATTATTCTAAACTTGCGATGGAAAAAACCAAACTCCCCACAGAAGCAAAGCATTTGGCATGGCTGGATATGAACACACAAGAAGGACAAGAATATTGGATAAGTATGAACCTTGCAGGCGAGTATGCCTCTGCCAATCACCATCATATTCACCGCCGTATGGCTACAGATTTGGCTCTGAAACCTGTGAAAATCATTGAAAATCATCATAATTTTGCATGGAAAGAAACGCTTCATGACGGTAGGCAAGTAATGGTTCACCGCAAAGGCGCAACGCCCGCCAACTCAAGCGAGATAGGTATTATCCCTGGTTCAATGACTAAGCCTGGTTTTGTAGTGCGTGGGAAAGGCTTGCCTGCCTCCCTATCTTCTGCCTCGCATGGTGCAGGGCGCATGATGTCGCGTACAAAAGCCAAACAAAATATCACGCAAGACGCATGGCAACGCGCTTTAGTGGAAGAAGGCGTGCAACTTATTGGGGCTGACCTTGATGAAGCACCTATGGCGTACAAGGATATTCGGCAAGTAATGGCGTTCCAACAAGATTTGGTGGAGGTTTTAGCTGCATTTTACCCTAAAATAGTACGTATGGCAGAGCCTGAACGCGGAAAGCCTTGGGATAAAAAGAAAAAGAAAGGGGTAGATTTAGAATTTCAAGAAACCTAAACCTTGCCTACCTGTTTTTATGGGTGCGGTTTTTAAACTGCACCCATTTTAAGGTAGTTTATTTAGGAAAAGAAAGGTTTATGTAAGTTACTTTTGCATATTTTTAACTACTTTTGCAGACAAGAAATACGTAACCGCCTTGCATGAACTCAATAAAATCGCTCCGCTATCTCAATCAATTCCTTTATAAATACCGCAGTT
>JAYTNK010000428.1:0-5760 GCA_043748375.1 Cytophagales bacterium | reverse complement strand
AAAAAAACAGTTAGAAGCAGATAAATTAACCGCAGAAAATAAAACGCAATTAGTTGAAAACCAAAAGCATAAAATAGAAAATCAAAAACAAAGAGAATCCGCAGGCTTTCAAAGGGTGATTACTTATTTGATTTTGGCGGGTTTTATGGGTGTGTTGGTTTTAGCTTTTTTTATATATCGAAGCAGGCAAGTACAGAAAAATTTAAATGGACAATTGTCTGAAAAAGCCCAAGAACTTACTATAGCCTACAATGAACTGCAAACTACCCATGAGGAATTACACCAAACGCAAGAAGAGATTATTGCGCAAAGAGATTATATAGAAACACAGAACTCGGATTTGCAAAGAAAAAATGGACACATTAACGATAGTATTAAGGCGGCATTGATTATTCAACAAGCGTTATTACCCTTTGACAAGCGTGTGAGAGGCATTTTGAAAGATTATTTTGTGTTGTATCAACCCCGCGATATTGTTTCAGGAGATTTTTATTGGATAGAAAAAATAGCTGATGAGGTGCTTGTGGTGGCAGGCGATTGCACAGGGCATGGCGTGCCAGGAGCGTTTATGAGTTTGATAGCTATCAATTTATTGGAAAAAGTGGTATTGCAAGATAAAGTAACCTCACCTGCCCAAGTATTGGGGGCGTTGCATGAATTAGTGCGCAGCTCGCTGAAACAAGATGAGATAGATAATCAAAGCGGTATGGACTTAGCGATAGTTAAAATAACCAAAGACAATGTTTTATACTTTTCGGGGGCAAAACGACCTTTGTACTACATAGATTCCAGCAATCCTACTGAAGTACGTGTGTGTGGAGGAAGCAGAAAGTCTATTGGTGGCTTGCAAAGTGAGGCTAAGATATTCGACGAGTTGAGGTTGGACTTGCCTGCTGATAGTATGTTTTATTTGAGTTCAGACGGGTTGGTTGACCAAAACGATCTAAAAAGGAAACGCCTCAAGGAAGAGCCTGTGCTGGAAGCTTTGTTGGCTACCTATAAGCAACCGTTAGAAAATCAACGAGTTGCGCTGTCGCAACTGTTGGAAAACCACATGATGGGCACAGAACAACGTGATGATATACTTTTATTGGGTGTAAAAATATGATGTTTGTCCAGACAAAATTACACTATTTTTACTTAAAAAAATTTAATTTTTAGTGATAAGCATTTGCTACTCAAAAACTTGTCTTCTCCGAATATGCCTTACTGCGTTTGGCTTTGTCTTAATCAAATCTGATGGCTCTTATGGGTTGTATCCGTGATATGGCAAGGGTAGGCAAGAGTAATACAAAACTAACCACTACAAACACCAACACATTCACGCCCAATACAGCATACCAATTCCAAGCTATAGGAACGGTGTGCATATAATAATTATCGGCATCGAGTGGTATGAAAGGTAGAAAATATTGTACAGCGCAAAAGCCTAAACCTGTTACGTTGCCCCAAAACATACCCCACAAAATAAGTAACATACCTTTGAATACAAAAATACTGCGGATTTGCCTATTGGTCGCGCCTAATGCCTTGAGTATGCCTATCATGTGTACACGCTCCATGATGAGAATAAGCAGAATAGAAATAATATTGACCGAAGCCACAATCAAGATAAGTCCTAAAAATATTTGTACATTTTTGTCTAAAAGTTTAAGCCAATCAAAAATGCCCATGTAGCGTTGGGTTATGGTTTCCGCACGCATTTCATAATTTAAGTGTTCGGCAACTTTATACACTGCGACAGAGTCCAATTCTGCGAAACGTTTTACTCGAATTTCGTAACCACCCACCAGCGTGTCTGCCCAATTCTTCAGGCGTTGCACGAGGCGCAGGTGTCCAAAGACTATCTTATCATCAAATTCCTCCATGCCTGTTTCATAAATGCCTTGCACATGAAGTTTACGGAAACGAGGCGGGTTTTGTACAAAAAACATATTGACTGAATCGCCTACAGCAAGGTTCAATTTTTCGGCTATGCGTTGGCTGATAACAATGTCTTCTTCGCCTGTTGCGGCATCGGGTCGTACAAACTTGCCTGCCTTCATGTTTTGCTGAAAACTTTCACGATAAAAGTCCTCGCCTACCCCTTTGAGTATTACGCCCATTACCTCGCCTTCTGTTTTCAATATACCCGCTTGATGCGCATATACTTGTAGGTGTTCTATGGCTTCTATTTGCTTATAGTCGCGTCTTAAATGCGTATTAGTAGAAAGTGGCACATCTTGGTAAGAGTCCTTGAGGTTGCGTTGGGTAATCATAATATGCCCACCAAAGCTAAATATTTTGTCTTTTATTTTGGTCTGAAAGCCCTCCAAAATAGCAAAAGCCACTAACATTACAAATAGCCCGAAAGCGATGCCGACTATAGCCACCATCGCTACTGAGGAAGAGAAAGAGCCTCTTAGGTTATTATTTCCCAAACGCCGTGCAATAAAAAGAGGGAGGTTCATGGCGCAAATATAACGCGTTTTTAGAAACTATAAGATATTGTTTTTAATTTTTAATTTCAAAATACTGATAGTCAATATTTTACGAATGCTAATTATTTATGGCTAATTATCATTTTTCACATTTCCGCTTCCGTTATCACTTACTTCAAGTACGGGATAACCGCGATACAACAAATCGCCAGAGCCTTTAATGCTGCCTTTCAACCTCTCAGAAGCCACTACGCGAGCATCGCCTGATGCAGTTAAATATGCCTCAACAGTTTGGCAATACATTCCATAGCTATTAAAATCGCCTGAACCGTTACTTTCCATGTCTATGGTAGGCGAGTTCCCGTACAATTTTATACCGCCCGAACCCTCTATAGTAGCCGTTATGTGGGTGGCATCAACATCGACATCTATGCCTCCTGCTCCTTTGGTAGTAAGTATAAGTGCATTGGTAAACCAAGCATTTTCGCCATGTATCTTGCCTGCCCCAAATACTTCTATACCTAATATATTGGGCATATTAATGTGTATATCTAATTGATGGGCATTTTGTATGCACCCTGTTTGTTCAATTCTCAGCTTTCCATCTATTATAGTAGTGCGAATAGCATTGAGAATATTCATACTACCAACCAGATGAACGCTGTACGGATTGACATTGCTTTGTGTAATGTACACATTAGCAGGTGTATAATTGGCTACGCTATGAAAAGAGGCAAGCACTCGGTTTTGTTCTAAGATATTGCCATCGCTCTGCAAGCAACTGCTACTGTCTCCGCTACGGCAACTTGTGCATAGCCCACAAAACAATAAAAAAATAAAGTAAATACTAGTTTTCATACGGCTTGACTGTTCGTTTTAGAGGTTTACGGGCAGGCAAGGTGCAAGGTTGTAGCTTCGCCTACGTTTAGCACGCTATTAACAAGGTAGCCACGCTTTGGCAAGATATTTTACGCTTTGGTTTTATATAAATGCCACGCTAAAACAGCCCAACCTACCAAAAAAAACACACCACCTATAGGCGTAATAGCGCCAAACTTGCCTATGTTAGTGAGCGAAAGCGCGTACAAAGAGCCCGAAAAAAGAAATATGCCTATCATAAAACAATAGCCTGCGGTAGCAAAAACCTTGTTTTGGAACACTTGTATCAATACACCCACTGCAAGCAAAGCAAAAGCATGATAGAATTGATATTTTACCGCTAACTCAAAGGTGTCTAAACGGTTGTGGGCTGTGAGTACGTCTTTCAAAGCGTGTGCGCCAAATGCGCCAATAGCTACCGCCAAAAAACAAACTAAAGCACCTGATATTAAGAAAAATTTTGCCATTTCAAAAAAAAGTTATAACTTACACCCACAAAATTCGTATAAAAAATTAAACAAATCAAACCCAAACCTTTTTTGTTATGAATACTAGAAATTTAATTTCGATTGCGGCTGTAGTTGTAGGCATTATGTTCGTTTGGATGCTTGCGAAAAAAGTAATGTTCTATGCCATTGTAGCAGGTGTTATCTATTTGATATACACGATGTTCATTGCAGGTAGTTCAGCTACTAAAAAACAATAACTTTTATAAAAAAATTGTATAGCCCCTGATTTTAATCGGGGGCTTTTTTAGTTTTTAACGCGCTTTTTATTATGTTCAAACACCTTAGTACCCTCATTGTCAAGGTTACACATCGTTGCAATTTGGATTGCTTATATTGCTATGAGCATATTACCAAACAAGGGCAAGATATGTCCTTGCTTACCTTTCAGCACCTCGCTACGCGGGTTTTGCAGGAAAGTAATGAACAAAACATAACCTTTTTGTTTCACGGAGGCGAGCCACTACTTCTGCCCAACGATTGGTATGAAAAGGCCATAGTTTTTGCCCAAGACCTTGCCTACCAACACCAAAAACACGTAAAGTTTACGATGCAAAGCAATCTATTAGGTTTGACTGAAGCAAAAATAAACCTTCTCCAAAAATATAAGATAGCTGTAGGCGTTAGCTTCGATGGCGTAATGGAAGACTCTATGCGCGGAGGTGAAGCAAAAGTATTGGCAAATTTTTATAGACTTCGGCAGGCGGGTGTTCCTACAGGTATTCTTACCACTATCAATGCACAAAATTACCGACATTTTGATAAAATTTGCGCTTTTTTACACAAAGAAGTAGGTATAAAAACCTTCAAAGCCAATATTGTAACGCCTGTAGGCGCAGGCTATACGATGGAAGCCCTTGATGCTTCGCAAATATTCGAGGCACAACATGCTACACTCGAATACATGATAGAAACAGCAGGCAAGGGGCTGATAGAAAGCAATTTAATGCGCGAAATTACCCGTTATTTTGCTACCGAGCAGGCGAGGTTTAGGCAAGTTGAAACCCTCTGCCATGAGAAGCAATGCGGGGCAGGCAAGACTGTTTTAGGCGTAACTCCACAAGGCGATTTGCTCCCTTGTGGTAGATTTGCGTGGAATGAAAGCGCGTACTTTCTTGGCAATATAACACAAGAGGACAACGAACTTGCCTACCAAAACCAAGTAAGTCAGTTTCACGCACTTGTTCCGCAAAATTGGTACGATTGCGATACTTGCGAGGCAAAACGCGTTTGTGGCTACGGTTGTCAAGCGTTTATCGTGCGCTCACGCAGTCGTGCCAATGTAGATTGCTTGCCTACCAAGATGCGCTATGCCTATTATGAAGCCAATAAAACACGTCTTGAGCTTGCCTACCAAACCATACAAAGCGCAAGGCATTTGTCGTAGGTATATTTTTTAGCGAGCTTTTTTACAAAATGTTTGGAATATCTGAAAAAAACATTATTTTTGCGTTACCATTACTAAAACGTTTTATTCCCATGCGCTATTTCCAACAACCTAAAACTATTTTGATAACACTTACACTAATATGTATGTGCTTCGCAACCTCGTGTGGCGTGGACAGATATAATGCTGTAACAGAGAAAACAAAAGATCTCCGCGAAAAAGATGCACGCATTTATGGCGATGGCAAAGACCAACCTGCTCGTCAAACGAAACAAACTTACCCTGACCCTGCAGAAGGTGCCGCACGAACAGAAGCCATTCGCGAAAAATTTTATGGCAAAACAGGGGAAACTGCTCCTGCTCCTGTAGTTAAAGTAGATACCACAGCTAAAAAAACTGAAGAGAAAAAGAAAGTGTAAAGCCTATCTTTGCACGCTGTTTGTATATATGACAGCAGTCAAAAAAAACAGTCAAGGCTAATGCGTTGGCTGTTTTTTTGGTTTTATAAAAAAACTATTATACTTAAAATTTCATAACCAATATTTTGTTTCTATCCTTAAATCTCTTG
>JAYTNK010000427.1:0-6398 GCA_043748375.1 Cytophagales bacterium | reverse complement strand
CAATTCTACCCCTTCTACGCGTTGGGCTATTTCTTCAAGGTCTTGGTTGGTAAACACAATTTGCCTGCCAGGTTTTAATCCATGACTTGGCACAGTGGTTTTCCACGCCCATAACCAATAGGAATTGGTAACGCGGTCGCCAAAGACACGCTTGATGCCATTTTCCATGCCCTTGCCTGCCCCCAGCAATATAATGAGGATAAATATCCCCCAAAATATGCCAAACGCAGTAAGAAAGGTTCGCAATTTATTGCGGCGCATCATGTCAAAAATTTCCTGCCATTTATCTAAGTCAAACATATTGAATGAGTGGGTGAGTGAGCGTTATAGTTCGTAGGTAAGTCCAAATTTTTTGAATAGTTTGGCAATAACCCCATTTTGTCCTAAATTTATATTAGACGCGTTTAAGAATGATATACCTTTACTTCTCTCATTCTTGCAGCGGAAACAAATTTCCCAATAGGCAATGCCTTGTTTTGTGTAGAAATAGACTTTGTGGTGTGGATACCAACAGGCTTCCTTCACTTGTTTTATGGTAATTCTTGTGTTTTTGTTCAATGTTTTTACAAATAATATTCTTTGTTCATGTGTTAAGGTTACTTTTTCGCGTATAGCTTTGGCTGAATCGCCTACAGTGTTAGCCTCCCAAAGCCTTTCATGCGCAATAACCACCACAGAATCACTGTCTTGTAGTAAGTCAACAATGTCTCGGTCTTGTGGTATGATTTTAGGCGGTAGCCTTGTTTTTAGCCTTATACTATCTTCTTTGGATAAGGCAGGTTTATTTTCTTTAATTTCAGAAATCTCTTTTTTAGTAGCTCCTAAAGGCTCAGCATCAACTTTTTCTTCTTTTGTATGGTTTGTGCAACCTATCATGAGGCAGGCAAGGAGGGCAAAAAATAAATTTTTCATAGTAATGTAAAGTTTAGCGTTTTGTATAATACATGGGTTTTCAGAAAATGCCCGTTTTCTATGCGAGGGTGTTCGAATGTGCCTGCTTTTTCCATACCTATTTTTTGCATCACGCTTTCGGAAGGCAAGTTAGGCAAAGGCGTAAAAGAATAAATTTTATCGAGTTTCAGCGTTTCAAAACCGTATGCCAAACATTTTTTTGCGCCTTCTGTAGCATAGCCTTTATTCCAAACTTCTTTTTTCAATCTCCAACCTATTTCTACACAAGGCGTAAAATACGTTTCAAAAGTAGTATTTATCAAACCAATGAAACCTATAAAATCGCTTTCTTCTAACCTATCCACCGCAAAAAAACCGTAACCATATTGCTCAATTCCCTTCATGATTCTCTCAGCCAACGCACCACTTTCTTCCACCGATAATACAGCAGGAAAGAAGCGCATCACTTCCGCATCTCCATTCATGGCGGCAAACGTAGGCAAGTCGCTTGCCTGCCACTGCCTAAAACCAAGTCTTTCAGAAGTAAAAAGGTACATATTGCCTATTATTTAGTAGGTGCTATCAACGCCTTGTGGTTGTTTTCAAAGTCAGCATAAAAAAAGTGTTGTTTTTTATGATAATAAAGTTTTTAATGTTCGGACATTTCTATTTTATAATCTGCGCTTTCTATTACCCCATCTTTGAGGCGAATGACACGTTCTGTTTGTGCCGCCACCTCATTTTCGTGGGTTACAATGATAACTGTCATGCCTTGTCTGTTTACGTCTTTAAATATATTCATCACGTCTTGCGAAGTTTTGGAATCTAACGCGCCTGTGGGTTCATCAGCCAATATTACTTTGGGTTGCGAGATAAGAGCGCGTGCAATAGCCACCCGTTGTTTTTGTCCTCCCGACATTTCTTGAGGCGAGTGTTCTGCCCATTCGCGCAAGCCCACTTTGTCCAAGTATTCAAGCGCAATTTTATTGCGTTTAGCGCGGCTTACTTTTTGGTAATACAAAGGTAAAGCTACATTTTCCATCGCGTTTTTAAAAGAAAGCAGGTTGAAGGATTGAAATACAAAACCCAAGAAGCGATTGCGGTAAAAGGCAGACTTGGAAGCACTTAAATTTTTAATGAGTGTATCGTTCAGATAATATTCGCCTGAGTTGTAGTCGTCCAAAATACCCAAAATGTTGAGCATGGTCGACTTGCCTGATCCCGAAGAACCCATAATGGATACTAACTCGCCTGCGTCTATGCGCATATCTACACCTTTTAATACATGCAATTTGTTCTTGCCTATAGCATAGTACTTATTAATATTATGGAGGGAAATCATGGGTTTTGTGTTGCTCATGGTCTTTGGGAATAATAGGTTTATAGTATTATGCAATACAAGGTACTATATTATTCGCATGACTTACCAATTTATTACACATCTTCTATTAAAAAAGTAAAAAATATATGTATATACTTGATAAACAGTTGTTTAATGCTTTATGAATTAGGCAAAATAAAAAAACTGTACGCATTAAGGAACGGAGTCATTATACCATGAAAAAGCTAATGTATGTTCTTGCTATCTCGCCTGCCTTTTTTGTAGTTTTAGAACGCCTTAAAATATGAAAATTGTTGTATTTATATGTAAATAATAATAAAATAAAAAAATTCCTATAAACATTCTTTCGTTCACCCACAACCCCACGCAAAGGCTGTCGTTTATGGGCGCAGAATATTTTTGAAAATAAAGGTCTTGCCTGCCCTTTTCTAATACCAACAAAGGCAGAAATACCGTTATCAACTAAATATGACTCTTATTAACCATACTTGCATCAAGTGTCAGCACTTTAAAAAAGGATTTACTTGTAAACCCTTCCCTGAAGGAATACCAAACAAATTTATACCCTTTGAACTTGGAGAAGAAAACAAAGTACATATTTATGTATTACCATATCAATATGGAGATTATTGCTTTGAGATATCTATTATTAAATCTGTCTATTTCTCTGTGTTTTTAAAGGGATCGCTATCTTATTTAACTATTCAAGACAATTATTTAAATATTTTATCTAAAATCTATCTTACCGACTTTCAACGGTTTGATTTACAATTGTATGTTGGAGATTTTGAACCTTATTTGTTGGAAAAAATAGACAAAGCATTGTTAATAGACATCCAAAAAAATGCAGATATAATCAAAAAACAAGTATCCTTTTTTAATCAGAGTACAGAAGCTAAATATTTTAGGGAATTACTTGAAAGCCAAGATGATGCAAAAGTAAAAAAAGCTCTTTCAGAAATGAAGCAAAAAGGAATTCCACAAGATATGTGGTTAAACTTATATAATTTTCGCTTTTTTGAATATTTTGTGGAGTGTTTAGAACTTGGCTTACCGCAAATACAACCTTATTTGAAAGATTTAGCATATTTGGATATAAGCGATACACAAATAACAGAATTTCCTGAAAACTTGGGTAATTTACCAAAACTACAATTTCTGTATGCTTGCAATAATCAACTTTCGGTGCTTCCTGAGTCTTTATTTAAATTGTCAGATTTAGAATACCTTGATTTGTACAATAATCAAATACAACAAATTCCCTCTGAAATAGCCAAATTACAAAAGCTTAAAAAACTATATTTATTCCACAATCACTTATCTTTCTTGCCTGAAGAAATAGGAGAATTATCTTTGCTTATCACTTTAGGTATTTCAGATAATAAGCTAACTTCTTTACCAGAAAGTATAAAAAAAATGAATGATTTGTCGTATTTATATGCAAATAATAATAAAATAAAAATTTTTCCTACAAACATTCTCCATTTGGAAAAATTATATTGCTTGCATATAGCCAACAATTTTTTTGATACTATCCCAAACGAAATAATTTTACTAAAAAACCTCCATTGGCTTAATTTATCAGGCAATCAACTCACCACCTTGCCTGAAAGTATAGCAAGTTTTGCATATTTGGAATGGTTGGATTTGCGAGATAATCCCATTTCAGAAAGCGAAAAAGAAAGGATAAAGATCAGTTTGCCAAATACTGAAATTTTATTTTAATACAAGCAATAGCCTACTTTTGTGGCAGGCTATTTTGCCGTTATTGGTATGTCAAAAAAGTTGGGCGTAACTTTGTGTTGTAGCTATGCTTACCTACCCATCTTTCCCTCACTCCGTGCAAAGGTCGTCTGTTGGTGATGTTAAAAAGTGCAGATGAAGAATATGTGCAAAAATAAAAAACTTGCCTGCCCTTTTTCGAACGCTAACCGCGACAGAAAACACTTTTGATGCAGTTTAGTCGCACTTCTGACTACGTTCCCCTTGCCTGAAAAGCATAGCCTTTCTTCAATCCATAGAAAAAATGTTCAGTTCTTGGTGTAAATAGTGCTGCATCAGTATTAGTTTTATCTAATTCTTGCAACAAATAATTTCCCTCCACATTTATTTTTTGTATCTTGCATTGGCGCAAATAGGCAAGTAATTCCGCTGTATTCTCTGCATAAATCCTTTCTTTGCCAGATACAAGTTGTGATAAAACCCCCATTAAAATAACTGATTTATTGTCTTCAAAAGGCGTTTTTTGTGATAGTATTTTTCCTAATGTTGGGTTTGTAAAGATTTTGTCACGCATTTTTCTTGCTATTAGAAACTCAAAAAAATAATTGCCTTGCCTATTGGCAATACTTACTTGCAAAGCATTGGTAAAAGGTTCATATTGAATAATTTGCGCTATTTCTTCCAAGGCATTTATCAACCAATCCATCGGAATATCACATAAATCACAATGAGAAACATCTAAATTATCCAATGCAAAAGAATCATCAAAAACGATTTTTCGAATAGGTGTTTTGGCAATATAAACATCTTTGAGTTGGGGACATTTTTGAATAACAAGGCTTTGCAAAGGGCTGTCAGCCACATCTATCTTTCGCAAGGCAGGCAAGTCGCTCAGTATTACTTCCAACAATTTGCCTTGAACAAGGAACAAGTTTTCAAGTTGTGGGCAATTATTGATGCGGATGTTTTGTAAGTTATTTTGAAACACATCTACCTCGCGCAAGACAGGCAAATCATGCAACAGTATTTCCTTTAATTCAGTATGAGCAAGTTTTAGTTTTTCAAGTTGTGGGCAGTTGTTTATGCTAATGCTTTGCAAATTTGTGTAAGATAAATCTACTTCGCGCAAGGCAGGCAAGTTTTTCAGTCTAACTTCTGCCTCCTTATTGTCTGAAATTGTTAATTTTTCAAATTGCAAACAACCCGAAATCGTGAGTTTTTTCAACTTCACAGAAGAAATATTTACTTTTCTTAAAATAGGCAAATTTTCAAGCTCAAGGTTTTCCACATATTTGTCTGTAAAGTCTAATATTTCTATAGCTAACAAATTATGATGTGCACCACTTGTGGTGGCTTGGTCAAAGTGGGCGCAGTTTTTTGTTGAAAAATGTTGCAATGAATTTTGATGTAGGTGCAGTTTTTGGAGGGCAGGCAAGTCAAATAAATCCAATTTACTCAAATTGTTGGTGGAAAGGTCTAAGGTTTCCAATCGAGATAATCCACCAAAAATGAAATATTTTGGTAAACTGTTCTTGCCTACATACAATTCGCGTAGGTAAGGCAACTTGCCTGCGAAATCCAAATTATGCAAGCTATTATCTGACACATTTAAAACCTCTACTTGCGTTGCATTTTGCAAAAAAACTGCTATATCCTCTTCTGAAAACATGTTTTTTTTCAATGAAAGTGTGCGCAATTTGGGCAAATATTGTGCAAATGGAAAGGGAGTTATGAAGTTATTGCCAAAACCACTTTCTGAGAAAGTGTACACATATACATCATCTAAATACAACTCCTCCAAATCTTTGAAAGCAGATAGGAAAGACAAATCTTTAGTTTTTACCCTATCTAAACTTAATTTATGCAACTTGCCTGCCTCATTGAGTAGGCACGCATTGAGGCACGCTGAAGAAAATGTTTCAGGTGTATAGGCTTGTAAATCGAACCCAATAAGCTTTTCAATGTGTATAATTTCGCCAGTTCTCACGTCATTAAAATACTTCTGCTTCCAAAAACTTTGTCTTGTAACGCTTTTTGTGCCGTTATTGGTATGTCAAAAAAGTTGGGCGTAACTTTGTGCTGTAGTTACGCTTACCTACCCATCTTTCGCTCACTCCGTGCAAAGGTTGTCTGTTGGTGATGTCAAAAAGTGCACATGAAGAATATATGTGAAAATAAAAAACTTGCCTGCCCTTTTCGAACACGAACAACAGCACAAAAGACATAAAAAAATTGATTTTATATTGGTATTTCCACAAAAAAAGTTGTACCCTTGCCTGCCTCGCTCTCGAGCCAAATCTTGCCTACGTGTTTGTCTATGATTTTTTTCACAATGTCTAAGCCGAGTCCGCTACCCTCGCCTAATTTTTTGGTAGTAAAAAAAGCATTAAAAATTTTGTCTTGAATGTCTGTAGGAATCCCCGCACCTGTATCTGTAATGCTT
>JAYTNK010000426.1:0-7381 GCA_043748375.1 Cytophagales bacterium | reverse complement strand
TTCGAATATAGCTTAGTACCTTTCGAATATGCCTTAGTACCTACCAAATATAGCTTAGTACCTACCAAATATGCCTTAGTACCTACCAAATATAGCTTAGTACCTTTCGAATATGCCTTAATCTATTATAGACTAAGCTATATTTTTTAAGTATTGCCTTATATTTATAAAGTACTAAGCTAATTTACACCTGTAGTATTATATAAAGGCAGGCAAGTTATTATATATTATGTGTAAAAGTGCTTAGGAATAAAGATTTAATAAAATGAACCTATGTAGCGTAGGCTTTAGCCTGCGTACTACCCCACGCAGGTTAAAGCCTACACTACAGAAACTATAGCAGGTGATACTAAGCAGTCAAAATAGCTACCTTATTTTCTACTCGCTCCTTAGGAATAAAGATTTTAGTCGGTTGTTTGTGAGGACATAAACAACCGACTAAACAAGCATAAATAGCCTTGCGTATTTTTGAAAATATGTATAGAAACTACATTTATTTATAAAAGACATAGATTTTTCCTGTAAAAAGGCTATATTTGCCACAAGGTTATCTTATACTCAAAAAGATTTTTACATGGCTTACTATTATAAATTAGGCGTAATTCCTCCTAAACGCCACACACAATTTCGCCAACCAGACAATTCACTCTATCAAGAGGAATTGGTAAGTTCCAAAGGGTTCAGTGGTATTTATTCAAACTTATACCATACCTACTCGCCTACCCAAGTGAAGCAAGTACTTGAGCCTGTGCCATATCATACACCTATTGTGGAGTCGCCTTTATTGCAAACCCACCTGAAGACGAGCGAAGTAGGTGCTACAGGGGCAGACTATTTAGAGGCAAGAAAAGTAGTACTAAAGAATAGTGATGTGTCGATTGCTATTTGCAATCCTACCTCGCCTACGATGGATTATTTTTATAAGAATGGAGAAGCTGATGAGGTATTGTACGTCCATGACGGAGCAGGCATTCTGTACTCACAGTTTGGCACATTGCCTTTCAAAAAAGGGGATTATGTCGTTATTCCGCGCACTACAATATATAAACTGGTATTTACAGAGCAACCGCGCCTGCTTGTTATAGAGTCTAGCGACCCTATAGAAACAGTGCGTCGCTACCGCAACGAACTTGGACAGCTTGAAGAACATTCGCCTTATTGTGAGCGCGATATTCATCCCCCACAAGCCCTCGTGATAGAAGAAGGGGCAGGCGAGTACCTTGTCAAAATCAAAAAACAAGGCTATTTGCACCAATACATATATGCGCATAGCCCCCTCGATGTAGTGGGTTGGGACGGCTTCTTATATCCTTATACCTTGTCGATTTATGACTTTGAACCTGTAACGGGGCGTATTCACTTGCCTCCCCCTGTCCACCAAACGTTTCAGGCAGGTGGCTTTGTAATATGTTCATTTGTACCTCGTTTGTTTGATTATCACCCACTTTCTATTCCTGCACCCTACAACCACTCGAATATAGATTCAGATGAAGTACTCTTTTACGCTGAAGGTCAGTTCATGAGTAGGAAAGGTATCGATAGAGGTTCGTTTACCTTACATCCTGGCGGGCTACCACACGGACCACACCCAGGCACTGTAGAAAAAAGTATTGGGGCAAAAGAAACCAACGAATACGCAGTCATGATTGATACCTTCAAACCTTTACATCTTACAGCAGAAAGTTTGGCGTATGTGGATAAGAAATATCCGTATAGTTGGAATGAGTAAATATTGAAAATAAACGAAAAACATACTTGCGAATAGCTTTTTCAGATGAAAAAGCTATTTTTGCAGATATAGACTTTAGATTGAAAAAATGCAATATTATGATAAAAGTATTATTCGTATGCTTGGGCAACATCTGCCGTTCGCCACTCGCACAAGGTATATTCGAAAACCTTATACAACATGAAACTGACCGCTTCTTTTGCGACTCAGCAGGCACTTCTACTTACCACATAGGCGAGCTTCCCGATGACCGAATGCTTGCCCTTGCCCAACAACAACATTTCCTGCTTACACACCGCGCCCGACAACTTCAAAAAGAAGATTTTGAAAAATTTGACTACATTATAGCTATGGATAAGTCCAACTATCAAAACATTTTGAATCTCAAAAGCCGTGTGAGTAATGCTACCGAAACAAATGTAATGCTTATGCGTAGTTTCGATACAGCCAAAGACCAAATAGATGTGCCAGACCCTTACTATGGCTCACAACAAGACTTTGAACGCGTTTTCGAAATATTACAACGTTGCACAGAAAGTTTTTTAAACTTCCTGCGCGAAGAACATAATTAACACATAGCAATAGTTTTTTTTGTAAAAAATTAAAAACCAAAAAATGAAAATAATCAACGGACTTGCTGGGCTAAAAGAACTTGTTGGGCAAGAAATAGGCGTTTCAACATGGATTAGTATTCCACAAACACAAATCAATGCTTTTGCAGATGCAACGGGCGACCATCAATGGATACATACAAAACCCGACATGGCGCTCCAATTCTCACCTTTCAAAACTACTATAGCACATGGCTTTTTGACACTCTCGCTCCTGCCTATGCTCCTAGACAAAATTTGGCAAGTGCAAGGCGTGAAAATGGGCGTAAATTATGGCACAAACAAAGTGAGATTTCCCGCTCCCGTACTGGTCGACAGCCAAATTCGCCTGCGAGCAGTATTAAGCACACTCGACGAACTTGACGCAAACAGCGTGCAAACAATGGTTACAGCTACTATTGAACGCGAAGGAAGCGAAAAACCTGTGTGTGTGGCTGAAATGTTAATGCGATTCTATTTTTAATGCAACACTACGATTATATATTTGCAGGAACAGGCGCAGCCGCTTTGAGTTTGCTATGCGCCTTGCAAGAGGCAGGGCATCATAACAAGAAAATATTGCTGATAGACCAAGATTCAAAACGCCAAAATGATAGAACTTGGTGTTATTGGACAGATGCGCCATCTCCCTACCGCCATATTGTACATAAAGTTTGGGATAAGATTAGCATACAAACAGATGCACATCATCTGCACTTGCCTATAGCCCCCTATCAATATCAAATGTTGCGCGGGCTTGATTTTTATAATTGGGCGCGGAAACTGCTGGCTGATAACCCTCAAATCCATTGGTTACAAGCCAATATCAGCCATCTTGAAAATACAACGCATGGCGCAACCGTGATAGCAGATGGACAGACTTATCATGCACAATGGGTTTTTAATAGCCTTCATACCTCTAAACATCTGCCAAATACAAACCATATAAGGTGGTTTCAACACTTTAAAGGCTGGTTTATACGTACTCAAAAGCCTGTTTTTGATAGTCTTACAGCTACTTTTATGGATTTTCGTATGCCTCAGGCAGGCGAGGTGCGGTTTATGTATATCTTGCCTACGAGTTCCACTGAAGCGTTAGTCGAGTTTACTATTTTTGGGCGCGAGGTAATGCCACAAGAGGCATATATACCCCATTTAATAGCTTATATTACGCAAAAGTTAGGTTTAACAAGCCAAGAATATACAATAGAGGAGCAAGAATTTGGTGTAATACCTATGACTACTCAACCCTTTCCCGCAAAAACGGGTAGCTTTGTAATAAATATAGGTAGTGCAGGCGGTTGTACAAAAGCAAGCACAGGCTTTACTTTTCATAATATCCAAAAACATACTGAACAACTTGCACAATCTTTGCTAAATTTTGGACACCCCCTCCATGTTTCCCCAAAACCAGCTCGCTTTGCACTTTATGACCACGTATTGCTACACGTATTAGACAAAGAACGTATGCAAGGTAGTCTTATATTCGAAAGGTTATTTAAAAAGCATCCTGTTCAACGCATTTTACGTTTTTTAGCTGATGAAAGCACTTTGTGGGACGATTTGCGTATTATGATGTCTGTGCCAAGTTTGCCATTTATGAAGGCTGTCCGAGATGTGTATGTACAAAGGGCTTCGCATTTTCTGCATTAGAAGTCTTGCCTACATTGTTTTGATTGCCTGAGAATTTTAGCGCAGCAAAAATTACAACTAAAGCACTAACTATTAAGTCTATAAATCACTACAATACGCCAATCCTTTCAACAAACGACTGCCATACCAAGAGAACATTTCGCCATCTACAAGGCGCACTTCGCTTTGAGGGCATATTTGTTGAAGTTCCAAAATATGTTTATGGCGGAAA
Source organism: Cytophagales bacterium (assembly GCA_043748375.1). GTDB lineage: Bacteria > Bacteroidota > Bacteroidia > Cytophagales > Microscillaceae > RDXI01. The sequence goes on along the minus strand of JAYTNK010000426.1, from coordinate 3,198 downwards.
GGATACGGCTCAGATGATAAAAAGATGACATCGGGCTGCATTGCTTCTATATCTTGGGAGGTAAGTTCAGGATACCGAGACACAGAAGCACAGACATTCTCAAAACCAGCAAGCTCAAGCATAGTATTGATAAAAGTCGCCTTGCCTGCCGCCATGAACGGCTCGCGCCATATCAAATATAACACTTTAGACGTTTCTTGCCTGCTTTGCGAAGCAAGAAACGCCTGCTTTACCTGAATTTGTTCTAAAAGTACTTGCGCTTCTTTGGTACGGCAGGCAAGTTCCCCTACTTGTGCTATCATATTTAAGGCACTCTGCCAATCTACAATATCGCTAATCCATACAGGATACTTGCCTGCCAAGTATTCAATACCTTCCTGATAGTTTTCTTCTTTATTGGCTATGATAAGGTCTGGACGTAGTTCGGCTATGCGCTCAAAATTAAATTTTTTTGTGCCTCCTATTTTGGTTTTTCCTTTTGCTAACTTAGCAGGGTGTACGCAAAATTTGGTAATGCCTACTACTTCCTCATTTAACCCTAAATCGAACAAAAGTTCTGTTTGTGAAGGGACAAGCGAAATAATACGTTTTGGTGGAGAAGCAAGCTCTATAGTGCGGTTTAGTTGATCAATAAAGTAAGGCATTGCGTAATTTTATAGTAACTTTTTGCGGTTTTTTTAGTCACACAATTTATATGACAGGAACTTAAGAATTGCAATATTACAAAATAAACACTACCTTTGCACAGCAACTTATCAAAATCATGATGGAAATATTATTTGAAAAGCCCTATTTGACCATCGCACTTGACCGCGAATTGGAAGCATTAATCGTTACTTGGAAAGGTTTTACACCAAGCCAAGACTTTAGAGCAGGAATTGATAAGGTATTTGAGTTTATGACCTTGCATAATATCAAAAAAAGCATGACCGACCTTGTCGAGCATCGCGTAATAGGGGCAGAAGACCAAGAATATGCTGCTAAACGCTCTGTAGAATTCACGCGTCAGTATTGGGAAGTAAAACGTGCGTTGATTACACCTAAAGATGTTTTTGCTCGTTTTGGCATTAAACAAGTGAACCAACAAGTGGCAAAAGAAGAACAACAAGACCGCCAATTTTTTCTTACGCATGAGGACGCAAGAGCATGGCTACAATCTTTGGTGGACTAAAGCAAAAGTATTACAGCGTCTTTTTACGTTTTTGACGAAGTTCATTTACCAATAAAGCCTCTTGCAAGATGGTAGGCAAGTGTGCTTTTTTGTACTCCCATGCTTCAACGCTTTCAAAAGTAATACTTTTAACCTGTTTACGCCCCTTTGTTTCAAGCAGACCTACTTCATCTGATAGTTCAAGGCCACGCATAAATCCCACATAAGGCTTGCCCTTTTCCATAGCTAAGTAGCACAATGCTCCCTTGCTATAAAAAAAAGGCACGCCATAACTTAGCTTTTCCTCCATATAAGGGGCAGCATTTAGTATGTAATGGCGCAAACCTTCTAAAATAATTTGCGCTTCTAAGGGCTGATGAGCTATATATTCAGCTACATTCAAGTATTTCAATGTGGTATTTTTTACTTTGCCATAAAGAGTTTATATTTTTTATCGCCTACTTCTTTAGCGGTTGGAAAGCGATCTAAACGCCAACAAGTACTTGTGTACTCCTCTTTTTTATCCAATAAAACATACAATCTTTCAGGGCTACCATTTTTCATATAAAAATGGTAATTCAGGCTAATGTTACTAGAAATAAGCAGATTTTTGTTTATTTGTTTTATAGCTCCTTTCGCGGTGAGCTTACCTTTTTTGGCATTGTATGCACTCAAAAAAGTATATTTAATAGCTACCGAAAAGCGTTCTGCATCATACGAACACGGCACAACCATTGCCTGTGTAACAAGTAGAAGGCTGGCATACACTACCTTATCTCCTGCCATTGCATCGCAACAATCACAATAATCCATAACATATTGATTGAGTACTTTTTGCGCTAATAATTCAGCGTCTTCCTTACTCATACAATCATGTGGGTCAGCCAAGGCATAAAAAGCAGACAGCACAAAGCAAAGGGTAAAATAGATTTTCTTTATCATTTTAAATATTTATTTTGTTCCAAAGGTAGGCAAGTATTTTTACAACCATGAGGTAGCTTTTACGAAATGCTATTTTGGGTTTACGAAACGCTATAATCAATTTATAAAAGAAAACGCGCTAACGTTCTCTTTGTAGGGTGTGCAACCTAAAGGAGTACTTTATAGAAGCGAGGAAAACAAGAAACTTGTAAGATTTAAAACAGAATAACTTGTTTTTGAACGTTACTAATGGTCGATAGACCTTGACAAGCGTTCAAAAAATAATACAAAGAAAAAAGATTTCCAAAGCCATGGCTTCGAAAATCAGTTTTTAGAATGTTTAATAGATTGAAAACTACCAGCTTGCTTTTGTAATGCCAGGTATTTTACCATCAGAAGCCATAAGACGGAACATATTACGGCAGATGCCGAACTTGCGCATATAGCCTTTAGGTCTGCCTGTAAGTTTACAACGATTGTGTAAACGAACGGGAGAGGCATTGCGAGGAAGTTTGTCCAATGCTTCATAATCGCCAGCTTCTTTCAAAGCGGCACGTTTAGTAGCATATTTTGCCACCAACTTTTCGCGTTTATTTTCGCGGGCTATGAGTGAGGTCTTTGCCATATTAAGGTTCGTGGGGTTTAGTTTTCGATTACTTCGGGTTTAACAAAGGGCATTCCAAGTGCTTTGAGCAATTCGAAGGCTTCTTCATCGGTAGTTGCAGTAGTTACAAGCGTAATGTCCATACCTGTAATTTTAGCAATTTTGTCAATGCTAATTTCAGGGAATATAATTTGCTCTTTTACACCAAGTGAATAATTGCCGCGCCCATCAAAGCTCTTATCGCTAATGCCTTTGAAATCGCGTACGCGAGGAAGCGCTACAGTAACCAAACGGTCAAGAAATTCGTACATTCTATCGCCACGCAAGGTAACTTTAGCACCGATAGGCATACCTTCACGAAGTTTAAAGTTCGCTACAGATATTTTAGCTTTGGTAGATACCGCTTTTTGTCCAGAGATAGTAGTAAGCTCATCTACGCCTACATCTACTTGTTTTTTGTCCGATACAGCCGTTCCAATACCTTTATTGATAACAATTTTGGTAAGACGTGGCACTTGCATAA
>JAYTNK010000425.1:0-12834 GCA_043748375.1 Cytophagales bacterium | reverse complement strand
TTTTTCTTACAGGAGGTACGGGCTTATTAGGGCAGTATCTCCTCCCTCAATTATTAGAAGCAGGTTTTAAAGTGCGGGCTTTATGTCGCAATTTTGCCTCTATTCCGCCCGCTTTTGCGCAAAATGTAGAATGGGTACAAGGTGATTTGCATAATATCCCTACGCTGGAGGATTGTGTACAAGGTTGCAGTTATATTATACATGGGGCAGGCAAGGTTTCCTATCATGCAAGCGACAAAAAAGAGCTTTACGCTACAAATGTAGAAGGCACAGCCAATTTAGTAAATGTAGCCTTAGATTTCCCCGTTCGTAAATTCTTATTTATCAGCTCTATAGCTGCGCTTGGACGCAATAAAGACCGCCTTACCATAGACGAAAACGCGCAATGGCAGGAAACAGATTTGAATACTTATTATGCCAAAACAAAATATTTAGCCGAACTTGAAGTATGGCGAGGCGTAGCTGAAGGCTTGCCTGCCCTTGTGGTTCACCCGTCTGTAGTATTGGGGGCAGGCAAGTGGGAGCAAAGCAGTACACAGATTTTTCATTATGTTTGGAAAGGAAAACGCTACTATCCTACAGGACAACTCAGCTATGTTGATGTGCGTGATGTGGCAGAAATTATTACACGCCTCTTGCCTACTGATATCGTCGAAGAGCGGTTTATCATCAATGCAGGCGAGGCAAGTTATTTAGATTTGTTTACACAAATAGCAGAAAAATTTGGCAAAAAACCTCCTAATAAACCTATTACGCCATTTTTGGGCGAAATTGCATGGCGACTTGCCTCCCTACAAGGTTTTTTTACAGCTACTAAGCCTATTATTTCTCGTGAAACAGTACGACTTGGGCGTGGAAATTTTATATACACCAATAAAAAAGTAAAAGATGGGTTGGACTTTAATTTCCGCTCACTGAACGAAACGCTGGAGTGGGCTTGTAAGGCTTTGCAAGGAATTTGATAAAACTTTTGGGTAGTAAAAAAAATGCCCTATCTTTGCGCCATGAATGGAGAAAAAATCTTGCATTACCGTATAGACCAACCCGCGTATGAGAATGCGCTGTTTCGATATTTTGTAGGTACGCACACCACTTTTTCCAAACAAGTGCTTATCAAAACCTTGAAGTCCCCCTTAAACCAAGAGGAACGACAGGCTTTTGCGACCGAAACGCGTCAATTTGCTCGCTTACAACACCCCACCCTTACCACACTCTATGATTATATGGAGAGTGAGCAAGAGATTTATGCTGTCTTGGACTATCAAAAAGGCACTACACTTGCTGATTATATCCATTTGCAACATGGGCTTTTACCTGAAGCGCAAGCTATTTCTACGCTTTTGCAACTGCTTGAAGTGTGGGAAGTAGCCCATAAAGCGGGTGTTTTTGGTGGCGTAATACGCCCAAATTATATCCAACTTACTCCCGAATACACGCTGAAAGTGCAAGACCTTGCGCTCAGTAAGTTTTATGCCCAAAAAATGATGCAGTTGGGCGATAAGGATAACATGTGTAGGCTTGCCCCTGAATATTGGCAACACAACACACCTATAGATGCACGTGCTGATATATATGGCTTAGGATTATTGTTTTTTGAATTGCTGACTGCCAAGACACCATTTGACGGATTGACTATCAATGAGATACGCGCAAAAGTACTTGATGGTGTATTGCCTTCGCCTAAACAATATTATGCCCTTATCTCGCCTGCCACTGAAGAAATAGTACGCAAAGCAACTGCCCAAAATCCTATAGATCGTTACCAATCGTGTGCGGAAATGCGTCAGGCATTGCTCGACTGGAAGCCCGCACCTGCCGAACTGCCTAAAGAAACGAAGGAAAAATCGCCTATTCCCAAAAAACAACAGAAGCCTTCATTTGATATCAGCAAGTACGATACTATCAATATAGCACCTTGGCTATTGCTTTGCTCGTGTCTTATATTAGGCTTATTGGCATGGAGATATGCAGGCAATCAAAAATCAAAAGTCCCTGAAGTAGTAGCCAATATACAAGACGAAGGGCGTGTAAGGTCTTTCCAAGACTCTATAGCCAAAGCGCAATTTAAAAAGGCTATTGATGATAGTATCAAGCGTACTAAAGCTATAGCGAATAAGCAAGTTATCGCAGAGCCATATATGCACCGCGTGCGTGTAGGCGAGTCGCTTGAACGTATAGCGCGAAGATATTATGTTACTTTAGATAGCCTCAAAAAATTAAATAATATGACAGGCAAGGAGGTACTGAAAGCAAAGCTCGGTATCAAAATCCCTGTAAAGGCTGTTTATCACATGAAATTAGATGAAACGCTGGAAATGGTTGGGCAAAAGTTTAATGTAAACCCCTTAGTATTAAAAGAGGTAAATCAAATCTATCCCAAACCTCCTAAAGCAGGACAATTACCCGAACCACTCATTTTTGAAGGCAAAGAAGTTATTGTACCACTCATGATGCCTGCAAAAAAATAAAAAATAAAACAAAAATAAACTAAAAAATGGACACTAAACCTAAAACACAACGCGCCACAGAGCGCAGTCGCTTGTGGCTTATTCTCATCATTATTGGGCTGGTAGCAGGCAATTTTGTGGTGTTTTATATGCTATGGCAAAGTAAAGAAACGGATAAAATGATGCTTGAAAAACTACTCAAAGACCAAAAATCCGATTCTGAAAAAGACCTTTCAAACCTATCCGATAAACTTAAAGAGCAAATCAAGCGGGCAGACCGAATGGGCGAGGAAAGCCGCTCATTTATTGACTCTCTCCAAACAGTGTTGCGCCAAGTAGATGTGGATAGAAATAACCTTCGCAATACCGTAAAGGTTACGCAAGAGCAAATGAAGCAATATAAAGAGAAAATTGAAGCGTATGAAATGCTCCTCAAGAAAAAAGACCAGGAAATTGAGAAGCTACGCGAAACAGCTAACCTTTTATATGACAAAAATAACGAATTAAAAGAGGAAAAAAATAAACTCTCTTCCGAAAAAAACGAAATAGCCCAAGAACGTGAAAAACTCAAAGGGAAAGTCGAAGCCGCTGCTGCCCTTAAAGCAGAGAACATGATAGTCAATGCTATCAGCGATAAAGGCAAAGAAACGAGTGGTGGACAATATCGAGCCAAAAATATAGCCAAGCTAAATATCTCATTCAATATGGCTGATAACCGCCTTGCTAAAATTGGTAATCGCGAAGTATTTGTGCGTATTCTTGAACCCGCAGGCACAGTACTTGCCAATGCAGGTACATCGGGTAAGTTCGATATGGACGGAGCGACAGCAACTTACACCTCGCGCCAACAAATATTATTCGATAACTCACGCCAAAATATAAACTTCCAATATAAACGCACGGGCGAATATGAGCCAGGTCGACATACTGTAGAAGTATATTGCGAAGGACAGAGAATTGGTGTGGGCGTATTTGATGTACGATAAAAAGCCCTTGCCTACCTACAAATAAACTTCTTGCGAAAATACTTTCCCTCTCTTAAAAAGAAAACTTACAAAAAAAGGTTTTCGCAAGAAGTCAAAGATAAAAATATTTTTTTTGCCTATCTTTTTGAAATGATTTCAGCATAAAAAATTAAATATTGTGTTATGAACCTTTTTATATATAACTCAAATATTGAAAAACGAAATAATATTTGTCAAAAAACTGCTTTATACAAATAATATAGAAAAAATTATAAATTTTCTTTGTTAAATTATATTGTGTAACTTGCAACCAGATTTTTAACCTTTTTTATTTCGTACTTCCATGCAGCATGAAAGCATCTTGATTATTGGCGCATTTGGGCAAATCGGTACAGAACTAACCGAAGCCTTACAGGGCATTTATGGCTCAAATCATGTGATAGCCAGCGATATACGCCTTACCTCGCCTGAATTAGCAGAAAAAGTGCAGTTTGAGCAATTGAATGTGTTGGACACAAAACGTTTGGGCGAATTGATTGATAAGCATCATGTTACCCAAATATATCATCTTGCAGCTGTTCTTTCGGCATCAGGGGAGCAAGACCCTATGTTTGCATGGCAATTAAACATGGAGGGTACTATCAATGTACTTGAGGCAGCACGCGAAAAAAAAATAAGCAAAGTTTATTTTCCAAGCTCTATAGCCGTTTTTGGGAAAGATACTCCGCGCAATAATACACCACAACATACAGTCATGAACCCTGCTACTATCTATGGTATCAGCAAATTGGCAGGCGAAAGATGGTGCGAGTACTACTACCATAAACATGGGTTAGATGTGCGTAGCCTTCGTTATCCTGGAGTTATTAGTTATAAGACCTTGCCAGGCGGTGGAACAACTGACTATGCAGTGGATATTTACTATCAAGCCGTTATGCACAAGAACTTCGAGTGTTTTTTGAACGAAAACACCTACTTGCCTATGATGTATATGCCTGATGCTATCAAAGCTACCCTCGACCTCATGCACGCAGATGCGGATAAAGTGAAAGTGCGCAATAGCTATAACTTATCTGCTATGAGCTTCAGTCCAAAAGAGGTTACAAAGGCTATCCAAGCACATTTTCCCGATTTTAAAGTACAGTATAAGCCTGATTTTAGGCAGAAAATAGCAGACTCATGGCCTACTTCTATTGATGATAGTGTAGCGCGTGAAGATTGGGGCTGGAAACCTGATTATGATCTCATTACCATGACAAATGACATGATTGAAAATCTTAAAAAAATGGACTTGAAAATTGATGAGGCGTTTTTATAAAACAAGTTGATTTCGTTTTTACACATACAAAACAGCCAATGTATTTAATTATCATTGCTTAGTTTTTGCAAAGGCAAAAAAAATATGTATTTTTGAACAAATTTTTCAAAACCTATTCCCAACATGATAAACGTTCCCGCAGACCTCCGCTATACTAAGGAGCATGAATGGATTAAAGTAGAACAAGGCAATATTGCCACAGTTGGCATTACAGACCACGCGCAAGGTGAACTTGGTGATATCGTGTACGTGGAAATAGAAACTGTAGGCGAGGTCTTAAACAAAAACGCCGTTTTTGGTACAGTAGAAGCCGTAAAAACTGTAGCCGACCTTTACTTGCCTATCGCAGGCAAGATAATGGAAGTGAACCCCGCCCTCAATGCAGAGCCTGCATTGGTAAACAATGCCCCTTACGAGAGTGGCTGGTTGGTGCGTATTGAGTTGGATAATATAGGCGACTTGGATGGCTTATTAACAGCTGATGAGTATAGCCAATTCTTAAACGCGTAGCCAGATTTTTTGTAAGTTTTTACAAATTTATTAAAAAAAAGTTCTCCAACAATTTTAAAATTGTTGGAGAACCTTTTTTTAATAGTTGTATTTTTATTACCTATTGTTAAGTGCTTTTTCGAGTGAATTGATGATTTTGTTCATGCTGTCTTCGATACTCTTAGTAGCTTCGATGCGAGCAGGATTAGTTCTTCGCGAGCCATCATCTTTAAAAGCATACCATTCTACACCCGCGTCTAAGACAGCATCAATGTTAACCATGTTAAAAATTATGATAGTACATTTTTCGTTTGTAAACTCAAGGCTAAGCTCATACGACATGCTACAATCTTTATTTGAAAGTTTAATAGCTTTAGGCGCAGTGCTTCTAATTTTTTCTGTGTATTTAGTTGGGCTGGGAAAGGTATATTCGCCCATCTTGTAGTTCGCATTAATCCATTTAGTAATGCGGCTATTTAACTCCCATTGTTCAAGTTTACTAAATTTTATTTCTTTTTGAAAGTATGCTTTTTGGGTTTCTTTATTATATTGTATTGGCACATCTTGACTATATGCCATACTGCAAGATATGCAACAGATAAGTAACAAAGTTATATTTTTCATAAAAATGGTTTTAATATAAACGCGAAAACCAATACAAAAAGGCTATCATCAATATTAAATTGATGGTTACAAAAACGTAGACTTGTTTCCAAGTGCGAAAAAAGGGCGGAAGCTCAGTGTTTTTCAATTTTAGAACGTCTATATATAGTGTTTAATAAATGCTATTTTATTGGATGTCATTTATTCATCAAATACTTATTTCTGCTTAAAGCTATAAGGTTTTAAAAACCTTATAGCTTTGGACAATCAATAAATTAAAATTTATTGAACAATAGTTGGTTTTAGATATTAGGTTTTTACCTAATATTTTTTTATTTTTTCTAATTCTTTTATTTCCTCTTTAGGAATTGGCGTAGTGCGTACATCGGTCATAGGCACTCGCCCACCATTTTTATAAGCCACTATCCAAGGATTTTTTGCGCCCATTTGCAATAGTTTTTTACGTGCTGTAGCTGCCGATTCGTAAGAAGTATAGCCACCAAGCATATATTTTTTGAACCCACTTGCATCTGTTTCTACTTTTAAATCTACAGCATTTTGTTGAAACAATTCACTAACTGTCCCTTGATTGAAGGCACCTATTTGAATACTGAAGAAAACACCTTCAGCAGGAACTTCTTTTCGCTCTGCGGCTATTTTAGACTCCTCTTCAAGTTTGCTGATGATTTCTTGGTTTTTAGTACGCTCGTCATGTATTTTTTGGATAGCTTCATTGTTCGCTGTTTCTGTTTTTCGGAGTTCTACCACAATTTTATTTAATGAATCCGATTTTTTCTTAGCAACAGCTACTTCATTTCTTGTGTGTTCATATAACTCGATATCGTAGTAATACTCTTGCATTTCACGCTTGAGTTCACGCGCTTCGTTTTTATTAGGTTTTTTCTTTACTTCTTTCTTCTTTGTTTCCTTTTTCTCCTTTGGTTGGGCGAAAACGATAAATGGTGAAAGGCATAAAAGGCTAGACAAGGCGATTGCGAATAATGTTTTCATAGCACAATAGTAGATTAGGTTAAAGATACAAATAATAATACAAATAGTGTGCCTATTTCCTATTGCGTGGTCTGTAACTTTTAATACCTATTACGTAGTTAAATTGTACATTGATTGAGAAGTAGGCATCTGTTTTAGGCAAACCTCTTATATCGCCCGACATTCCCATACCACCCAAACTGTTGTAACCGTTTCCATCAGGTGTATTGTAGATTAAATTACTCCCAAGTAGAGCGTTTACCTTTGTCATGTCGCGCGGTTTATCATTGAAGCGTGAGGTAGGTTCTGCGGTACGGTTTGACATACGGCGAGCCAAATCGCTTTTTAATTCACCTACACCTTTATAATTGCCACTCACATCATCAAGATAGTCTGTTAAAGTAAAACGCATACACCCCTCAACAGCGATGTCTATTCTATCGCCTAATTTGAAACGCACTCCCATACCTATAGGTATAGCAATGGTTATAGGGCTATATTTTTTGCCTTCTGTTTGCAGCGGGCGCAATGCCACCCATTTGCTTGAATATCCTAATGTATCGGGTGTACGCGCTTTAGGATTGCTATATACAATAGCACCACCTGTAAAAACATAAGGCATTACAGGTGGTCGTCTATAAAACCTGCCCTTACCTGGTACGAAGTCGTATATGATATGTTGCGCAATTTCTACTAGGGTGTTGCGAAAGTGCAAGTTACGTGCATAACGGAATATTCCTTCAGCATCATTAGGGTCGGCTGAGGAAGCATCATCGCCGCGTATGCGTCCTATTGACATCATAGAGCGGAAACGAACGTTCTGCCCTACTTTGAATGTAATATCTGTACCCATACCAAAAGAGGTTAGTCCAGGATTAAAACTCATTACATTCTTTTTTGGGTTGAGGTCGCCTAAATAATTAAAACCGCTTACATGGAAGCCAACAGTATTAAAATTATAGCGTGAGGAGTAAGCTCTTTGTGCAAAGGTAATTTGAGTAGCACACAGTAATAAGAGGCACACCAAAAGTATATTTTTTTTCATGATTATATTAAGTTTTTGGCTGTTTTTAAGCATTACAAATAGATTAAAGACTTAGTTTGCCATCTTTTATTCTTACTACGTTGGCTTTGCGAATGCCCATTGCCATCATTTGTTGGCGAAGGGTGTAAGCGGCTTTTGCATCTGCATATAACCCCAAAATGTAGAAGTTGTGTCCAGAAGCATCTTGGCTACTTCGTAATTCAGCTGTGCCATTTTCAATAATTTTGTTTAGCACTTCTGGATTTGCTTCTCCTATGTGGACAGCATAAAAAGTGCCTGATGTTGGGATAGTGGCAGATGCTGTATTACCTGATGCCTTTTGTTTTTTTTTGATAGCCTCTTGAAGTTCTTTTATTTTTACTTCGTCTTCTGCGTTCATCTGTTTGAGCGATTCGACTTGTTCTTTTTGCGTGTCTTCATTTTTTTTCATGCGATTTGCTTCTTCATCGAGCTTTGCGGCTTCGCGTTTAGCCTCTGCATTATCTTTTTTGAATTGTTTAAATTTTTCAGGGTCATTGCCGTATTGTGCTTTAAATTCCTTTCTCAATTCATCAGCTTTGCGTTTGTATTCTTTCTTTTCTGCCTTTGTAAGTTTCGGTTCTTTCTCCTTTGGTTCTTTTTTCTTGGTCGTTTCGTTTTTTTTGATAGGTTCTTTTTTCCCTTGTCCGTACAAGTCAGCAGAGAGCAATAACAAGTATAAGAATAGTAATAGTTGTTTCATTTTAAGGTTTATTTTAGGGTATGTTAGGTATTTTAAAAAAAGGCATTGTTCAGTAATGCTACTTACGGATTGAGTTGGAAAAGGTTGCACAAAAACAAAAAAACTACCCAAATTTAGGTAGTCTTTTATTTTTATTTGTTTTTATTTTATACTTTAATGAGCTATATCATGTCAGCTATAGCCATGTCTAAGGCTTGCATAGCTTCATCTGCGTTTTTGTATTGTTCGCCTTCCCATACGATGCCGCCCTTGTCAGAGGCGCGTGCTACTATGTCGCGTCCGAATTCATGGGTGATTTCCACAAAGCCTTTATGCATCCAGTTGGCTATATTGGGGTATTGAAGGTTTTTAGTATTTTGTTGGTCGATTTTCATGGGCTGTGGTATTGTCATATACATATTGACTATGCTAAGAAACAGTTTTTATTATATATCTTGGCTTGTTTATATATGAATAAAAATTATGCCAAAAAAGTAACCACTTTTTTTTAAATTGATATAGGAAAGGACATACTTTTTACATGGTTGTATGGTAAGTGATTTATTACCAGATACTTGATTTGCCAACTATATGGTTTTGGTAGGCAAGGATAAAACAACCTTGCCTGCCAATAAAGTCTAAAAGATGCTAAAAACCTGTTTTCAAAGGTTTAGTTGGGTTTGGTAGGCAAGAAAAAACAAAATTCCGCAGAGGTTCAAAAGTATTGCGAGTTTTCTTGCCTGCTATTTTTTGCCTTTTCAGGTCATACCTTTGCATTCGTATTCTAAAATGAATCGCGCATTTTAATTTCAACTCAAACCTGCAATCATTTGTTTTTCGACAACTCCCAAAAATATAAAATAATAATTTCAGACGCATTTTTCAATCATTTAGATAAGATGAAAGAAAAATAGCTATCTTTACCGCCATATCAACAAAGCAATGGGCAAGTATATCAACCCTTTTACAGATTTTGGGTTTAAGAAAATCTTTGGCGAGGAAGCAAATAAAGATTTGCTTATCGACTTTTTGAATACTTTATGCGCAGATAAAGGCACGATTATTACGCTTACCTATCTCAAAAACGAATATCTTGGTAGGCGCGTAGAGGACAGGAAAACTATTTTTGACCTCCATTGCTAAACGGATAAAGGCGAAACATTTATTGTGGAAATGCAAAAAGCCAAGCAAACCTTTTTCAAAGATCGTACTTTGTATTACGCGACGTTCCCCATACAAGCACAAGCCAAGAAAGATGTCCGAAACGTAAAAGACAAAATTGAGAACTACACGTGGGACTATCAACTCAAAAGCGTGTATAGTGTGGCAGTTATGGATTTCGCTTTTGAGGACAGCTTGCCCAATAAGGTAAAGCACGATATCATGCTGATGGATAAAGAAACGCACACCATTTTTTATGACAAATTGCGCCTGATTTATTTGGAAATGCCCCATTTTACCAAAAAACTGGAGGAACTAGAAACTCAAGAAGACAAATGGTTGTTTGTCTTAAAGAACCTATCCCGTTTGGACGCAATTCCCGATAAACTAAAGGACAATATTTTTACAAAACTTTTTGAAACGGCTGACATGAACAATTACAGTACGAACACACTCGCGCAATATCAAGATAGTTTACGCGATTATCGCGATTTAAAAAACTCGATGGATACTTATGAACGAGAAGGAAGAGAAAAAGGCAGGCAAGAAGGCATACAAGAAGGTAGGCAAGAAGTAGCCGTCAATCTCTTAAAACATGGGCTTGAAGATGGTTTTGTGCAGGAAACTACAGGCTTATCCCTTGCAGAAATAGCCCAAATCCGCAAAGAAAACAATCTTTAGACAATACCACACCATACGAAAAGTCCTGCAATATATTCGAATACCTTGCAGGACTTTTCTTATCTACTATTTTGCGGAGGGCTACTTTACGGTTTTCAATGCACTTGACAATCCGTATTTGCGCAGTAGACTTCTTGCGAAAGTCTTTCATGGCTCATTTTATGCGTTTATCCCCCTGTTTGGGTGTCCTCACTAAACCGCTATCATAAGCCTTGCGCCAAAGTAGTCTTTTTAACAAGTTAGCATACGACCGTCTTGCATCTTTAATATATTATCTACTATGGTATGTTGTGCTACCAAACTGTCGTGTGTAGTAAGTAATAACGTAGTGCCTATGGCTTTTAGTTCCGCAAAAAGATGTAGGATTTGCAGCGCATTTTGTTGGTCAAGATTTGAGGTAGGCTCATCAGCTAAGAGTATAGCGGGTTTGTGAACTATAGCTCGTGCGATGGCTACCCGTTGTTGCTCACCTCCCGATAATAGGTCTATTTTTTGGGACAACTTAACGGTAATATTGGCAAGTTCAGCTGCTTCGTGAACTTTTTGTGTTATTTTTTTTGTGCTATAAGCCAATGGAATAAGTGGCAGGGCAATATTTTCAAAGGCGGTAAAGCCCGAAATGAGTTGGAATTGCTGAAATATCATGCCAATGTGTTCGCGCCTAAAAGTAGTCAAGAATTTTTCAGACCACTTACTTACTTTCTGCCCTAAGCAAATATATTCGCCCGATGTGGGTTTTGCCAAACAGCCTAAAATAGTGAGCAAGGTCGTTTTGCCTGAGCCAGACGCGCCTTGCAATACTATGCACTTGCCTACCGAAACTGCAAGGTTGACTTCATGCAAAGCGGTATAAGCATTGCTTTTACCTTGTTGAAACGTTTTTGAAAGGTGGTTGATTTCGAAGGCAAGTTCCGACATTTTAAATGAAAACACTGTTTACAGCTTCGAGGGCATCTTGCAAACATGCTTCGTCCAATTTTAAGTCCTCGCCTGCCCCTTTGAAAAAGGCAGTCATGAGCTCTGTGGGCATATTACCAATAAGGTGGTCGGTTGCCATTGGACAGCCACCAAAGCCTCTCAATGCACCGTCAAAACGCCTGCAACCCGCTTGATAAGCGGCGGCAAGTTTGTTTTGAGCTTTATCGGGGCTTGCGTGTAGGTGTGCGCCAAATTCTATAGTGGGGAAGCGTGCTATTAAGGTTTCAAACAAAAACGTGATGTCTTTCACTTCAGCCACACCTACCGTATCAGCCAGCGAAATGATTTGAACACCTAAGTTTACCAATCGCTGTGTAAATTCTTCTACAACTTCGCGGTTATAGAGGTCATTGTACGGATTGCCAAACGCCATAGAGATATAGACCACTAAAATCTTATTGTGTTGGCTACAAATTTCCTGCAAACTTGCTACTAATTCCAAAGATTCAGTAATGGACTTGTTCGTGTTTTTTTGTTGAAAAGTTTCTGAAATAGATAAGGGGTAGCCCAAATATTTAATTTCGGGAAAGTTTATGGCTTGTTCTGCCCCTTGCATATTAGCTACTATAGCCAGTAATTTTGTTTGAGTATTACTTAAGTCCAACTTCCCCAAAACTTCGGCAGTATCCTGCATTTGTGGAATAGCTTTTGGCGAAACGAAACTACCAAAATCTAAGGTATCAAAACCTACTTGCAAAAGTTTGTTTAGGTATTGGATTTTGGTTTCGGTAGGGATAAAAGTTTCCCAACCTTGCATAGCGTCGCGTGGGCATTCAATAAGTTTGAGCATGGAGTTAGTGGGTAAAGATTGAATATTTTAGAGTGCCATCGCAAATAAATCGGCGTAATAATGATAGGGTTGATTGTCAAATTCCGAACCCATTTCAAGCCAAGCAGGTTTGCCATGCCCGATACTAACATGACGAATATAAGTACGCAATAAACGGACTACTTCTGAAACAGGGGAGATTTTGCCTAATAGCTTCAGTTCGCACTCTTCGCGTTCTAACCGCAACTCGTCCATGACCAACAAGATAAAATAAGAAACGTCTTGGGCTGTTGGGCAATCATATTCATTGCAGAGTTCCAACTTTAGGTTGCGCCATACGCCAATAAACAGCTTGTTATCAGCTAATTCAGCGTAAACGTATGCTTTTTTTAACTTTTCGGAATGTGCTAACACGTGCTTCAGAAAAGGAAATATTTGTGGAAAGAAGGACAGCCTACCTGTGGGATACATTTTCTTAAACCATTCCACATAATCTTGCCGAATATTCGACAACAGCTGTGCTTTGATAGGGTGGAGCGTGAAGTGAGCGGGTTCGGTAGGCAAGGTTGAGGAGCTTACCCAACTCAAGTATTCTTGAGCGCGGCTCGCTTGATAAACGCTGATAGGCACAAGCGTAAAGGCTTCAGTATGGCAAATAATATTCACACTTTGCCAAAAATTTGCTTTC
>JAYTNK010000424.1:0-3782 GCA_043748375.1 Cytophagales bacterium | reverse complement strand
AAATAGCATGGAAATTGCAGTAAGGACGCACGAAAACGAAGAAGACATCGCTTACGGGCAAACTGTACTGTTGCTTCACTTTGATGAAGAGAAAAATGTCTATTGGTGTGAAAAATATTAAAATAATTATTTTTAAATACTACTTTTTTTCTTGCCTACGTAGGCAAGTTAGGTGATTTTCTTTGAATATTTAAACCAAAACTTTTTTATATGTTAATGAATATTTTAATTCCTGTGGCTGTCGTATTAGGCTTTTTAGGCTTTATAATGGCTATGCTTAGTTCTTTTTTGAAAAAAGCCGCACCAGGCACAGCTTTAGTAAAAACAGGGCTTGGATTGAGCAAAGCACAAATTTCAACCAGCTCTTCTATCGCTATTCCGCTTATCCACCGTATCGAAACGATTGACCTCACTGTAAAAATCGTGAAAATAAGCAGGCGAGGAGCAGATAGCTTGTCTTGTGCCGATGGTATTCGAGCAGAAGTAGAAGTTGATTTTTATGTGAAAATCAATTCCCTCGAAGACGATATTAGACGCGTAGCAACTACGATTGGTTGCGAAAAGGCTTCAAACTTAAATGCTATCAAAGATTTATTTGAGGCAAAATTGGCAGATGCGCTGAAAACAGCAGGCGCAAAACTTACTTTTGACCAACTTTACCAAAATCGCCATCAATTCCGTGATGAAATTTTGGTCGCGCTTGGACATAGCCAAGGCGGTGATGTGGTATTGAATGGTTTTCGCTTAGATGACGTAGCTATTCACTATTTAGAGCAATTGCCCCTCACTAAACATGATGAAAATAACGTACTTGATGCCAAAGGTATCAAAGAAATTGCCCAACGCACTTCTGTAGAGGCTGAATCTGCCAACAACCGCCTCCGTACACGTGAGGTTACGATAGCAGAGCAAAACAGAGAGGCAAAAATCCGACAATTACAAATAGCCCAAGATATTAAAGAAAAGGAAGCTATCCAACAACGTGAAATCGAGGAAAGAGTTTCCAAAGAAAACGCCTTAGCAGAAAAAACAAAGCAAGAACAATCCTCTATCGAGCAACAAGCCTCTGTAGAAAGAGAACGTACCGTAAAAATCGCGCAAGAGAAAAAGGAACAAGAAACACGCGTGATAGAAATCCAAAAGGAAAAGGCTATCTTAGTAGCCCAAGAAGAAAAGACACAAGCGGCTGATATAGCCAAGATAGAAAGGGAAACCAGAACAGCAGAACAGCTCAAGCAAAAGTTGGTCATGTTGGAGGAAACAGCCAAGCAAGAAGCACTCAAAATTAGAGCGGAAGAACAAGCTCTCACTATCAGAGCTGTAGAAATTGCGAACCGAGATAAGGAAATTGATGTAATTAATGCTCAAAAAGAAGCTTCAGTAAGCGTTGCTAGAAATAATGTAACGATTGATACGGAAGCCTATAAATTGATAACGGGTGCTAAAGCGCGTTTGGAATCGGCTGGCATTGATTTAGAGGCTGCCAATAAACAAACACAGAAAGAGGTAATAGAGGCAGAAAAAAATGCCAAAGTGAATCTAATAGAAACAAACGTAGAGGCAGATAAGGAGGCATATCGCCTTATTACCATAGCTAACGCCAAAAAAGAAGCCGCAGAGCAAGAACTCGAAGCAGCCATCAAACAAGCAAAAGCTATATTGGAGATAGGCAATGCCAATACAAGTAATACAGCCGCGCAATTAGCTGCCGAAAATACTATAGGCAAGAATGCCATTATGATGCAAGCTATCAATCAGCTCATACCGCTTTTGCCACAGATTATCGAGAAACTCATGCTTCCTGCCGAAAAAATAGACAGCATTAAATTCTTGAATATCAACGGTATGCCAAGTATGGGAGGCAATGCAGGCGGTGCCATGCAGGTAACAGATGGTGGCGCAATGGGTATTCCTTCCACAACGGGCGGTATTATTCAAACCATGTTCAATGTGAGTATGCTCTTGCCTGTTATGAAAGAAGTCATTAAAACATTGCGTAGCGATACCGACATGAGCGATCTACTGCAACTCGTGGAACGTATACCAGGCGGGGAAAGCCTTTTGAGTTATATCGAAAAAAGCAAAGAAGATTTGCAATCTTAAATAATATGTGTTACCTTTGGAATATGCCAACGGTTTTTGGTAAGTTTTTGAAAAGAACTTGCTGCGAAAAACAACAAAACTGTAGGCATATTTTTTTAATTATCCAAAAAACTAACTCCTCTATTATGAAAACTAACAAAATTCTTCTGTTCGCTATTTTTTGCGTGCTCTCACTCTCTTTTACAGCTTGTAAAGACCTTGACACTGATGCTAAAGAAGCTGCATCTGCTTTCTGTCGCAGGCAAGAAATAAATAAAGGTATGGTTAAAACGCGTGTGCAAGAAAAAGAATTATCGGCACTATTGAAAAAAATGAACGGCATTCGCCAACGTTATTATAACAAAGGCGCACGTGCCTTTGATAAAAAGTTTGATGAAGCTTTCGAAAAATATAAGGCTGACTGCAAATAGGCTATTCTATCGTAAGCACAAAAAAAGCCCCTTGCCTACATACATAGGCAAGGGGCTTTTACTATACAAAAATTATATGTGCAACCAATCAAGTCTTGTGATGATGAGAACTTTTTCTTGCCTACTGCTTCACGTCATGGCTTATCAAGTTCCAGATTTCGCCGTTTTTCATCTCCTTGCGTATGATGCCTATATTTTTTGCAAACCATGTTTTGATAGGCAGGCGCACATCATCAAATGACACACTCGCCCCTGTATAGCGCGACTCAAAAACCATCACTTCATTGTAGGTTTTGCCCTCCAGCACATAGGTAGGCAAGTAGCTTTGATACGTAACGATATTATCAGGATAGTACCAATAGTTGTAGGCATCGCCTACACTCCGATTACTGAAAAACACACATTTGGTGGAAGTGCGTGCGCCATCGAACCATAGATTGTGAATACATACACCATCAGCATCTGGCCTTGCCTCTGTGCTTGCCCATGTTTTTTTATTGTGGTAGGTTGATGTCATTTGGGTTTCATGTGCCTCATAGTCATAATCTAATTTACTGGATAAGCTTGTTCCAGACCTAACCACCGTAATTTTACAAGTATCTGTATTTGTTTGACCTTTTAATTGATATATCCAAGTGCTATTTACTTCAAATTTGGTATAATTTTTACTAGTTTCATCTAATTTTTTTAAGGGTTTGGCTTCACGTTTTTTGCAACAAAAAAGGAAAAATAGGCTTAAAAAAGCCATCACGAGAAAAATTTTTTTTTTCATAACACAAAAAGGGGGATAGAAATAGTAGGCTAAAGTAAATTTTAGCCTACTAAAATATTATTGTTTAATTATCCGAAAAGTAGTCGTTTGATTATGGTAGGGCGAGAAAAAGTCCGTTGAGGTTACACATTTTGCTATTTTTAGCGGTTGAATATAGAGCTTTCATTACATGACTCGTTCAGAAGCAAAAAGGTTGTGAAACACTACCTCGCTTTATTGCTTCACGTCATGGCTTATCAAGTTCCAGATTTCGCCATTTTTCATCTCCTTGCGTATGATGCCTATATTTTTTGCAAACCATGTTTTGATAGGCAGGCGCACATCATCAAATGATACACTCGCCCCCGTATCTATCCATTACCCACATCTTTTTGGATGCTATTTGGGTGGAAAGTGAGGTGTGCTTTTCGGATTAGGCTAAAACTTTCCCATCCTCTTGCCAAATAAACAAGCCCTACTTTTTTAGCATTAGGTGTTTGCCCACCTATGGAGGCGAT
>JAYTNK010000423.1:0-3935 GCA_043748375.1 Cytophagales bacterium | reverse complement strand
TAGCATTCCAGCGCAGTTGGGCAGTCTTGCCTACCGCCTCCGCAAATTCAGCTGCAGCGATTTTACCTGAGCGGACTTGAAATTCAATATTATCAGAAGTAACCGAGTCAGGCATAAACACAAATTCAGGCGCTTTCAAGGTTGTAGTAAGGTATTCTATATCGCCTCCAGATGTAAGTCCCATTTTGCTCATGACGAGGTCGCGGCTAAAATTGACATGAGCCTTTTTGATTTTCTCATGATTGGGGTATAAGTCGTATCCCGCTTTGGGAGCTTTGTGTATGAAACCCATCGTAAGGTCGGGGGCTTGCATGGGTGTAAGCGTTTCTTTAAATTCAGGGAAAATAGTAGATATAAAACGTCCTGCAAACTTCGGCTTCTTGCTGGTAAGGCTATCAGCCTTTATTTCATCAAGCACGAATGCGGCACGCAACGAATCGTATGCAAAGGTTTGACGGAAATCACTCGAGAAAAATACTGCCCCGCTACCTTCTATTTCCTTGCCTCCTATTTTAAGAGGTTTGCCATTCACATTTATTTTAGTTTGTTCTATGTTCAGGCGAGGGTAAGACTCATAACTCTCCTTTGTCTTTTTTATATATCCTTTTTTATACCCTGCTTTATTGGAAGGATAGCTGATATTCATGTGACCAGGTTGGAATGAAATATCACCGCCGTATTGATTATATTGTACTTTTTTATCGGTTGTATCGGCTATCACAAAGAGTACTTTGTCAATAATAGGCATTTCAAGTTCAAACCCTTCGTATAACATGAAAAAATCTTTTCCAAAAAAACGGAAGTTCCCTACCGTAATCTCTCCTTTTTCGAGAAATAAAGATCGGTCTCTATAGACTCGGATTTGGGGTTTCGCACTGTCAGGAATAATATTTACGTTCAAAGCATTGCTTACGGGAAAGCTCTTAATACCGCGCAATATCAATAAATTCTCAGAGCCTCTGCTAAGACTTGCGTTCACGCCACGTTGTACTATAGATTCTATCCTATAGTTATCGTGGTCCCAGTTATCGTATATTTTTTGATCTTGGCTATTGCCTTGTTTTTTATTTACCTTTGGGACGATATTAACAAATAAATCGGAGGAGTCTGTTTTAACGGTGCGTTGCCCAAGCGTGATAAGTCCTGTCTGCTCATCAAAATCTAAGTAACCTCTATTTTTAAGGTCAATGGCTACATTTCGTATATTTCCTTCGCTTTTCTTGTAATCTTTCGCAAGGTTTTTAGCATAAAAGATATTGGTTGGTTTTCCTCCTTCATGCTTTATTGAGTCTCGTGCATATTGTACCATCAGTCGGAGCGGGTTGAAGTTTTCCGAACCTCTCATGGCTGTGTAGCGGTCGCGGTCAAAAAAATCAAAAGATTCGAAGACTGCAGGGCGCAAATCCTGTGAGCCGCTTAGCATGAATATATCCAAGCTATCCTTTTCTAGATTGTAGCGTACTACATCGGCATCAATATAAAACTTATGGAAAGTATTTATGAAGGGTGTGTTGGCTGCCGCTGAATTGCGGTCACGAACCATTTGCAACTCCATTTTTTTGCGTGAGAACTTAAGTTCAAGGTTTGCATGGTGCAAAGAGTCAGACTCGCCTAAGAATAAAGTAAATTTAGCACTATTCGCTGCTATAATTGAATCTCCAATAGAAAACTTTTTAGAACTAAGGCGGAAAGCAGGCTTCATTTCGCTTGTATTTGTGCCGTTATCTACTACTGTGTGCTTTGCAAGAAAGTAGCTGCCTTGCCCGTTACGTGAAGTACTGTATATTTTCCGTCCTTCTAAAGAGAATCCACCTTGGTAGGCAAGTTCATAAGTACTTGTTTTGCCAAATCCGCCTATTTCCACCTTGTTATTTTCGGATACAAATTTAGGATATAAAGCTGTGTTTTGGTCTTTTCTGGCTCGGCTAACAAACTCTAAATCACCTTTAATAGGTTTATCGAAAAGTGGTTTGTAAGTAAATGTTACATTTTTGGCATTTAATATGGGCTTGCCTACGTCAAATGTATAAGCATCAACTTCTGCATAGACTTGGTTCAGCTCATACCCTACACTGCGCCAATCAAACTTGCCTCCCTTGCCAAGAAACTTATTTTTCAATATCAAAAATACGCCTTGTGTACCTACTAAACCTGTAGAATCAAAGGGGGTAGCTATTATAAGATTGATGTTTTCTTGGAAGCGAATTACCGCGCCAACCAAGTCATTATTTTGCAACGGGATAGAGTCATTTTCTGAACCTGAAGAAGCCACTAACTTAACCAATGCCTCATCAGGCTTATCTAAATAATCAAACTTAAAATTACCTATGGCGTATGAACGTTGCAAGCGGGTGCTGGAGATAGCTTGAGTTTGAAAAAAATGCACTACACGTTCAAAAAACAGATTGATATTTTGTGTGTTTTTTGTGTCGGCAAGTTTATCAGCCACAGCCAAAAACTCATCCATTTGTGTACTACTCACTTTCCTATCGCGTACTGCGTAGGCAAGTGCCGCAAACATATCCGTATAAGTACCTGCGCCTGTTGCTTTAACGGCTACAAGTTTTTTGGCGAGAGCTATTACCTTATCTTTAGAACCAATGCTTTCCCACGCATTTTTAAACTCCTCTGCGACTTTGGCAGAGCGTGGTTTTTGAGTTTTTACAAGCATATCGGCTGTGTACGTAACAAACTCACTGGGGTTATCGGGAAAGGCATACCGTTGCTGTGTGTAGGCAAGGGCAGGAATCGCGAAAAATAAAATTAGGCAAACGAGAAAGCGGTACATAATACGGTTTTTATAGTTTTTTTTATGAAAGTAGGTAATGAATAAACTGATTTTCTGCGCGTTTTTCTATAAAGCACTTTAAGCCATGCAATATTACAAATATTTTACATTTAATTGCTATGTGTTGTTGCTTATTCACTTTTTATTTTTCGCACGTTTTCTTTTTGCGTAGTGCAGACCACTCACAAAAGGCAATATAGCTTTTTTGGTTCTTTGAAAGTTATTGCGCAATAACTTTCAAAGAAGCCTTGCTTTTTTAGGTAAAAGCACATTTAAAATACCATTTTCAAACTTAGCCTGCATCAATTCGGGTTCAGTATTTTCGGGCAAAGCAATGTACCGTTCAAAGGGTAGCATAGGATACTCTTGCACTACAAAATGCTCTTGCGCGCTTAATTCTACAGCATTTAATGCTTTGAGTGTCAAAATATAACCCTCCCAAGATAATTCTAAGGCTTCTTTAGCATAGCCTGCTATTACAAACTCATATCGGTAGGCAAGCTCAAATTCTATACAATTAATAGGCGGAAAAGGTGGCAATGCCTCCATTTCTTCTCGTAGTTGATTACTCATTTCTTGCATATCGCGCATTAACGCCTGCCATTCGGGTTCGTGAGCATTAGTTTCTTGTTTATCCATAATAATTATTGCTAATTTGCATATTTTTTTGCAAATTTGCAAAAAAAACAAATAGATTATGAAAAAGTACATTCTTCTGTTTTTCTGTGCTTGTTTGATACAATTCGCAATCGCACAAGATAAACTCACCAAAGCCGAGAAAAAAGCACTTCAAGCCGAAGTAAAGGCATTCCAAAAAGACCCCGCTAAATATAAAGCCTTCAAGGAAAGCCTCCAAATTAAAAAAGAACACATAGCCAAATTAGATGGGCAAATTGAAGATTTGACCACCACCATCAATGGAGGAAAGTCAAAAATGATAGAAAAAGAGGCGCGTGTCAAAGAACTCGTTGATGAAATTAATCGCCTGAAAGAAGAAAAAAAGGTAACTGATGTAGTCGTAAAAAATACTACAGATGAAAAAGGCATCTCTTACAAAGTGCAAGTTCCCATAGAGGATGCTGCCCTTTATCAAGAAGTAAGTGAGGTAGATGGCAAAACGCGCCCCGTTTTTAGTGGCGACCAAGAC
>JAYTNK010000422.1:0-4032 GCA_043748375.1 Cytophagales bacterium | reverse complement strand
GGCATCATTGATGTTTTAGTAGGGGTAAACTTGCTTCGCGAAGGTTTGGACTTGCCTGAAGTTTCCCTCGTGGCTATTATGGACGCTGATAAAGAAGGCTTCCTCCGCAATGAACGCTCGCTTATTCAAACAATCGGCAGAGCGGCACGCAACGAACAAGGGCGTGTGCTACTTTATGCTGATAAAATAACAGACTCCATGAAACGAGCTATGGACGAAACCAAACGTAGAAGAGAAGTACAAAATATATTTAATTTAACAAATAATATTACGCCTAAAACAATTAAAAAATCTAAAGAGGCAATCTTGCAACAAACTAAAATTGGAGAAGCACAGCCCAACTTAAAACACTATTACCTCGAACCCGAAGAACTTTCGCTCGCGGCTGATCCCGTTATCGCTTATATGAGCAAAGATGAATTAGAAAAACAAATAGTTAAAACCCAAAAGGACATGGAAATTGCTGCAAAAGAACTGAACTTTATGGATGCTGCTCGCCTACGTGATGAACTCAAAGTGCTAAAGGAATTGGCAGGCAAGCGGTAGTTTTTACCTCGGCAGTGGGTTTATCCCTGCCGATAGTAAAAAACTTGCCTACCAAAAAAACAGTTAAAAACGACACTTTAACGCCTATTATGCAGGCTTCGCCCCTTGTTTGTAAACCTAAAGTACTTTATATAAGTCTTATATACAAAAGGCTGAAAGATGAATGGCATTCATTTATTCACTCACTCACTTATCCACTCTTTTGTATGAACTTTGCTTATTTAATTGAAAAATTGGGGCTATTCCAAACTTGGATCATCGCCACCTCTGTACAATTTGGACGTTACGCGCTTTTTGCGGGCATATTATTTGCCGTTTTCTATTTGTTTTTCCACAAAAGGTGGCAGGCAAGGCGCATTCAGAAACGCCCCAATAAAGTGGCACAATATCGCACAGAAATCTTCTACTCTTTTGTGAGCGCGTGTATTTTTGGGATGTTGGCTATTGTTATCGCGCTTGCTAAACAAGCGGGCTACACGCTGATTTATACTGAAATAGCCGACTACGGCTGGCTCTATTTTGTAGGCTCGATATTGTTGCTAACATTCCTACACGATACTTACTTTTATTGGACACACCGACTCATGCACCATCCTGCGATTTACAAATGGATGCATCGCGTGCATCACTTGTCGCACAATCCGAGCCCTTGGGCGGCTATGAGTTTTCACCCTACCGAAGCATTGGTAGAGGCGGGTATTATTGCCGTTGTGTTTTTCATACCATTGCATCCGCTTGCATTGTTGATATTTTTTACCCTTTCTTTAGTTGTGAATATGGTGGGGCATCTTGGCTATGAAGTTTACCCTAAAAATTATACACGACACTGGTTTGGAAAATGGCAAAACAATGCCACACACCACAATATGCACCACGAATTGGTAAGATGCAATTACGGTTTGTATTTTAATTTTTGGGATACGCTGATGCAAACCAACCATCCCAAATACATGGAACGCTATGATGAAATTACAAATGAAAGTTGAGTTATTTGATTACTGGACATTTTCTAAGCATAGCCACGCTGTAAGCGTCTGTTAGCCCCCCTTTAGGTAAGAATTTCAGAAATGTCCTACATTATATCACTCACTCACTCCTCCCACTACTATCACAATTTCTCCTTTTATAGTGGCTATTTGTTCTTTAAAACTCACCAGCAATTCAGCGAGTGTACCGCGTCTTGTTTCCTCATAAATTTTGGACAGTTCACGCGAAACAGAGGCGAGGCGGTTTTCGCCAAAGGCAGTCGAAAATTGCTCAAGTGTTTTAACTAACCTATGCGGCGATTCATAAAAAATCATAGTGCGTTCTTCAGTAGAAAGGGTATGCAGGCGTGTTTGCCTACCCTTTTTGTGTGGCAAAAAGCCTTCAAATACAAATTTGTCGCAGGGTAGGCCTGAATTTACTAAGGCAGGCACAAAAGCGGTAGCACCAGGCAAACATTCAACTTTGATACCCGCTTTGATAGCTTCGCGCACCAACAAAAAACCAGGGTCAGAAATAGCGGGCGTACCCGCATCAGACACAAGCGCAAGCACCTCGCCTGCCTGCATACGTTTTACTATATATACTATAGCTAAATGCTCGTTAAAAGCATGATAACTTTGCATGGGCTTTTTAATCTCCAAATGTTGCAGTAACAGCCCCGTTTTGCGTGTATCTTCTGCCAAAATACCATCCACACTTTGCAAAACTTTCACAGCGCGGTACGTGATATCCGCTAAATTGCCAATAGGCGTAGGAACAATATACAGCATCTTTGTTTGTTTTTATACCTCACTATCTTTAAACATACCCATTTCAAACTTGGAAAGAGTAGGATTCTAAAAGGTTTTTATTTTCACCTTTCCCCAAAAATAAGCCAAACTACGCACATATCCAAAAAAACCTGTGTTAATAAATTGTAAACATTTGATTTCCAGTTATTTAATATAGTAATCGATTGCGGTAAAATGCAACTTATTCTGTGTTTGCTGATAAAACTTATAAAATATTTGTTAATATATTTGGTTAGTTATATTTTGTTGTGTAAACTTGCAGAGTTAAATCATTTTTCAAATTAATCAAACTAAATCTCCCAACAGCATGAAACAAAGAATACTTGCCATGCTCTTATTTGGCTTGCTAGGCGTAATGCCAGCGTTTGCCCAAGAGCGCGAGATAACAGGTAGAGTCGTCGATTCAAAAGGCGAAGCTATGCCCGGTGTCATTGTTTTAGTCGTAGAAACTAAAACGGGAAACGCAACCGACATCGATGGACGCTTCACAGTCAAAGCGTCTACAGGGAACACCCTGAAATTTACTTTTATTGGTTACAAAGAGCAAGAAGTAAAAGTAGGTGCTGAAAATAGCATCAATGC
Source organism: Cytophagales bacterium (assembly GCA_043748375.1). GTDB lineage: Bacteria > Bacteroidota > Bacteroidia > Cytophagales > Microscillaceae > RDXI01. The sequence continues at coordinate 1,126 of JAYTNK010000422.1, read as the reverse complement.
TACGCTTGAAGAGAATAATCAGCTTGCGGTAGTGGTTGTAACAGGCTATCGTGATGAAGATGCTTCCAAGTTTAGCGGTTCGGCGGGTGTGGTGAGTAGTAAATCCTTAGACCAGGTTCCTATTGCAAGTTTTGACCAAATTTTGCAAGGACGTACACCAGGTATTCAAGGAGGTACAGGGAGCGGACAACCTGGTAGCTCTGCTTCTATTTTGATACGTGGACAAGGCTCGCTCAACAGTGGTACGGATCCTTTGTATATCATAGATGGAGTTCCTGTAGCTTCTGATGACTTTGCTTCTATAAATGCCAATGACTTTGAGTCAGTTACTGTATTGAAAGATGCTTCATCTACTTCAAAATACGGCTCACGCGGTGCTAATGGTGTAATTGTAGCTAAATCTAAAAAAGGTAAAAATGGTAAGACACAATTGAACTACCGATTTATGCAAGGTATTACAACACGTACTACTTCAAAATTTAGCAATATGGATACACCTACTCGTTTGAAGTACGAACGAATGTTGGCGCAACATGACGTGAATAATGGCTCTGCACTATTCAATGCTTGGGCGACTGTTCCGATTCATAGACAACATATCTTAGGAACTATTACAGATGCACAATACGAGCAACAACTACAGCCTTTTGCTTCAGTAGATACGGACTGGAAAAAGGAAATGTTCCGTACAGGACACATACAATCTCATGATTTTAATGCCACAGGGGGTAACGAAAAAACAAATTTTTATATCGGAGCGCAATATAGGCGTGAAGAGGGTATTATAGAAAAGTCAAACTTGGATAGATATACCTTGCGTATTAACGTTAATCATAATGCGTCAGACAAATTCCGCTTTGGTATCAATACAAGCATTGGATATTCTAATCAGTCTCTTATAGCTTCAGAACTTGGTAGCACAAGAAATCCTGTGTGGGGTATGTATTTGGCTTTGCCTTATCGCACTCCTCAATCTACCAAAGCTTTTTTTATAAATGCTCAAAACCCAGTAGTAACATTAGGTGCTTATACGAGAAAAAATGACAATTATAAAATGGTAGGTAGTGTTTATGCAGAATATGACTTTACTAAAAATTTGACACTTCGCACTAATTGGGGAGGCGAT
>JAYTNK010000421.1:0-8546 GCA_043748375.1 Cytophagales bacterium | reverse complement strand
GAAAATAACCTTACCTTCGCACTTTAAAGTCCTTTCCATGTTTTTAGATTTAGATTCTTTCGATAGCAAGCAATATATCATCATAAAAAATTCAAGGGTGAACAACCTGAAAAATGTAAGCGTAGTAATTCCGCGCAACAAACTCGTTGTTATCACGGGCTTGTCTGGTTCAGGAAAATCCTCTCTTGCCTTTGACACTCTGTTTGCAGAGGGGCAACGTATGTATGTGGAGAGCCTTAGTTCGTATGCTCGGCAGTTTTTAGGGCGCATGGAGAAGCCTGATGTGGATTATATTCGTGGAGTTGCTCCTGCGATTGCTGTTGAACAAAAAGGTAATACCAGCAATCCGCGTGCTACCATAGGCACAACAACTGAAATTTATGATTATTTAAAGTTGCTTTTTGCGCGGGTAGGCAAGACGTTTTCACCTGTTTCGGGGCAGGTCGTAAAAAAAGATACGGTAACGTCTGTCGTTGATAAGATTCAAGCGGAAGAGGAAGGGCAAAAACTGCTTATTCTTGCGCCTGTATCGCAAGTAGTGGGCAGGACGTGGACAGAGGAAGTTAAAATTATTTTTCAAAAAGGCTTCTCACGGATTGTATTAGGGGCAGAAGTATTGTTTATAGAAGAGCTTTTATTGGAAGAAGACGCAAATGCCAAGAAATTGGAGAAGCGGCTTGCCTCCCAACCTATTTTTATACTTATTGATAGGGGAGTGGTGCATAAAGATGACGAAGATAACCAGTTTCGATTGGCAGATTCTGTTCAAATTGCTTTTTCGGAAGGGCATGGCGTATGCGTGATTGACTTGGTAGGCAAGGCGCGGGCAGCTTATTCAGATAAGTTTGAAGCTGACAATATTATTTTTGAAGAGCCAAGCATACAATTTTTTAGTTTTAACAATCCTTATGGGGCGTGCAAGAAGTGTGGTGGATTTGGTACAACTTTAGGTGTAGATGAAAATCTAGTCATTACTGACCGCACAAAGTCGGTATATGATGGCGCAGTTACGCCATGGCGTACCGAAAAAATGAGTGTGTGGCGTGATGATTTTGTACGTAAAGCGATGGATAATGACTTTCCTGTGCATCGCGCTTATGAAGATTTAGATGAGAAAGAATTACACATATTGTGGCATGGCACAAAAGACATCAAAGGCATTTGGGCTTTCTTTGAATTTGTAGAAAGTCAAATTGAGAAAATACAATACCGCGTTATGCTTTCTAAATACAGGGCGCGTGTGCATTGTCCTGACTGTAAAGGCTCTCGCTTGCGCCCCGATGCACAATATGTAAAAATAAACGGTAAATCTATCACTGATTTAGTATTGTTATCGCTTGAAGATGCCCTTGATTTTTTTGAAGACTTGCCTGCTTACCTAACCGAAAACGAACAGCAAGTAGCGCAGCGATTGGTATCTGAAATAGTAAACCGACTTGCCTACCTATGTAAAGTGGGGCTCGGATACCTTACATTGAACCGCTTGACAAAGGATATTTCAGGAGGCGAATATCAGCGAATTCAACTCGCTAACGCACTTGGTAGCGCGTTAGTTGGCTCAATGTATATCCTCGATGAGCCAAGTATTGGCTTGCATCCACGCGATACGCAACGCTTGATTGAAGTGCTGAAAGCCTTACGCAATTTAGGCAATACCGTTATCGTAGTCGAACATGAAGAAGAGATTATGAACGCCGCAGATCAAATTATTGATTTAGGACCCGCCGCTGGTTCGCAGGGAGGCAAGTTAATCCTTTCTATGAGTGCTGATGAATTGCGTGATAGCCATAAAAAACCAAAACTTACGCTCCCATACTCCATCTTAAATCCTGATTATCAATTAAAAGATTCACACACATACAATTTCTTGAAAGGCTTTGATAAAATAGAACTGCCCACTCAAAGACGGGTTTGGAAAGATTTTATAGAGCTTAAAGGGGCAAGAGAACATAATTTGCAAAACATAACGTTGAAGTTTCCGCTGAATGTACTATCAGTTGTAACAGGCGTAAGCGGTTCGGGCAAATCTACCCTTATCAAACAAGTATTTGTTCCTGCTCTTCGCGCTCGTATGAACAAAACGGTGGAAGATACAGGCAAGTATGACAGTTTAACGGGTGGCATTAAACTGCTCGATTCAGTAGAATATGTCGACCAAAATCCCATAGGCAAGTCCTCGCGTTCAAATCCTGCTACCTATACGAAAGTTTATGACCACATACGCGAGCTTTTTGCTTCGCAACCTTTATCTAAGAAAAGAGGCTATACGGACGGGCATTTTTCATTTAATGTCGACAAAGGACGTTGTGATACCTGTTTAGGCGATGGCAATATCAAAATAGAAATGCAGTTCATGGCTGACGTTTATTTGACTTGTGAAAGTTGCGCAGGCAAGCGTTTCAAAAAGGAAATTCTCGAAGTTACTTATCAAGACTGCCATATCGCAGATATTTTAGCCATGACTATAGACGATGCTATGGTGTTTTTTGAAAAGGATAAGAAAGTCTTGCCTACCCTCCGCGTCTTATCACAAGTAGGGTTAGGCTATATTGGCTTGGGGCAATCTGCTTCTACTTTGAGCGGAGGCGAGGCACAAAGATTGAAATTGGCTAATTTTATCAAAGATAAGGCGACCAAAACGTTATTTGTCTTTGATGAACCAACTACAGGCTTGCATTTTCATGACATAAAAAAACTGTTAGTAGCCATCGATTCCTTAGTTAATCAAGGTAACTCCGTGATTATTATCGAGCATAACCTTGAGGTTATCAAATGTGCAGATTGGCTTATTGACCTCGGTCCTGATAGCGGAAATAAGGGAGGCAATGTCTGTTTTGAAGGTACACCTGAAGATATGCTAAAGCTAGAAGATGAGGAAAATTTTACAGCCAAATTTTTAAGAGGAAAGATGTAACGAGGCGTTTGTAATCTATAGCTACTGAAAAAAAACTTCTTGTAAAATATTTTCTTGTTTTGAGGCAAAAAAGTACTTTAGCAAGAAGTTTAAACAGTATAAGTGCCTATTTTAGGTTAAGTGCGCTAAATTGAAAAGGTAAAAGAGAAGTAATATTTGGCAAAATATAGTATTGTTTGTCTAAGTCTTGGAAAATAATTCTAATAGGCACGTGTTGTTTTTGTTCATATTCTACCATTACTTGCCTACAAGCTCCGCAAGGTGTAACAGGTGTGAATTGTACTTCGTTTGCGCCTCTGGCTACCACCGCCACCGCCACAATTGTTTCAGTGGGAAACATAACGCCTATATTAAAAAAGGCTACTCTTTCCGCACACAATCCTGAAGGATATGCTGCATTTTCTTGATTTGAACCTTTGGTAATAGTGCCATTAGATAGTAATACAGCAACCCCCACCCAAAAATTGGAATAGGGGGCATAAGCTGTACGAGTGGCTTCTTTTGCCATATCTACTAAGGCTTTATCAGCTAAAGGCAAGTCATCAACCGTAGCAAAGGTTTCGAAAGCAATTTCAATTTTTGGCATTGATAATAGGCATTTTTAAGTTTTCAACTAACAATCTATACCAAGTTTTTGTTGTATCTGCGCTTGTAAATAAGTTCGCAGGGAGGAAAGCTCTATTTTCTCTAAAATTTCATTAGCGAAAGCATAAATGAGCAGAGCTTTCGCGTCAGCTTTGGCAATTCCGCGTGAGCGCAAATAAAACAGAGCTGTTTCGTCGAGTACGCCTGTTGTCGCGCCATGCGAGCATTTTACGTCATCATTCCAAATTTCGAGTTGTGGTTTGGTGTTTATGCTTGCCGTATCAGTCAGGAGCAAGTTGCGATTTTGTTGGTAAGCGTTTGTTTTAGTCGCCCCTTCACGCACATAGATTTTACCATTGAACACACCTGTAGATTGCCCATCAAGAATGCCTTTGTATAGTTCATTGCTCACCGAATTGGGTTGCAGATGGTCTGCTACAGAGTGGTTATCTATCAATGTCTTGCCTGCGGGCATATACAATCCGTACATATTAGCCTCTATGCCTTGCCCATCTAAGCGAATGTGCAGGTTATTTCGAATAATAGCCCCTTGCAACGACACGTGTAGGTGCGTATAACGGCTGTTTCTGGCTTGTTCGACTTGGGTAGTATTGATGAAGTAGGCTTGCTCGCTTAAAACCTGCGTTTGATAGTGCGTTATTTGTGCATTTTCGCCCACCATTACCTCTATAACTTGGTTGGTAAAGTTTGGTGCGTCGCCCAATATAATATGCTTTTCCAATACAGTGGCTTCGCTATTCTCGCCAAATTCCCAAAAATGGTGGGGTTGTGTGGCACTTGCCTGCCCTTGCGCTGTAGTAAAAAAGTAAAAAGCGAGTGGTTTTTCAAGCACTGTATTTTTAGGAATATGCAAATAAGTGCCTTGTGCCAAAAACGCCATGTTCAGCGCATTGAAAAAGTCTGTTTCAATGTTTAGGTATTGTCCAATTTTTGCGTGCGCTTCCGTAACGTGTCCCAGCGTAACGTAGGCAGGCAAGTTAGCAAGGTCAGATAAATCCGCATGAAACACGCCATTTATACAAACTATGCGGATAACCTCTGTGGCTTCTAACATGTGCGGCTCAAGTTCCTTGAGAGCAATGCTTTGATAGGTAGTTACTTCAAATTGAAGCGGGAGTTTATAAAGGCTCTTGAGATTGGTGTATTTCCATTCCTCGTGTTTGGTGGTAGGCAAGGGCAAATTTGCAAAACAGCCAAATGCTTTGTATCGCAAGTCGCGCAAAGGATCATTTTTAGGGCTTGCCTGCATTTGGGCTTCGAATAAGTCGCCTAATTCGAGCTTCCATGCTTGCGTATCGGTAGCGGTAAGATTCATTTTATATAGATATATTTTTTTATTAATTTAATTTTAAGGAACAGTTGTTAAATAATGGACATTTTCTGAATGTTAGGTCTATCGACCGTTTTATTTAATTTTTATCCCTAAGAGGTTATTTACGAGGTTTGTTTAGGCATTTTGGCATTAGTCAAAATAGCATTTTTGAATTTGGTTGTTTCGTCTATATGGGCAAATTCTAAATCTGCTCCCGTAAGGTCGCAATTTTCAAAGTCAGTATTTCGTAAATTCGCCCCTCTGAAGCTACAATATTTCAGTTCGGCGCGTGAGAAGTCGGCGGCGCAAAGGTCGGCATATTCAAATGAGCAACTATTAAGAATGGCATCAATAAATAAAGCACCTTCGAGGTCTGCGTGTGACCAATCAGCGGCTTGGCATAAAATAGTGGCACAATTTGAGTAAGGCAGGCGGAGTCCGCTTAGACGCATTTGACTTAAGTCTTGAAATACAAAATTTGCCTGATAGTCTTGGTTGGCTTCTCCTGTGTGGCGATACGCGCCAAAAATGAGGTCATTGATATAAAAAGTTTCCCAATGCCCACCTGCACCGCCTGTTTCAAGGAATTTTAGGTGGTGTAAGCATCGTTCTTCAAATTTCTGAATATCTATAGCAGGTACTTTCTGTACCATTTCTTGCACATTTCTGCGTGTTTGTTCAAAAGTTTGGGTTTCCATAAATTTTTCCAAGATAGGTTTGGTTTGCCTGTAGTCCATATTTTGCGCAAAGATAGCCGTTATTTCGAAAATAACGGCTATCTTTTAGCTATTTTGTGGATGTTTATTATTTATTACTGGCTTTGAATAGCCGTTGTTTTTCCTCTTTGGTAAGGCTATCATAACCAGTAGCAGATATTTTGTCTAAGATAGCATCAACTTCTTGTTGGTTAGGTGTATCGTTTGTGTTTGGTTGTTGGCTATTGGTTTGGTTGCCCGTTTTGGTTTTAGTTTGACCTACTGTAGCCTTTTCTTTGGGTTGATAATTAACTTTCATTTTGGTTTTTTTGCGAAAAAATCCTCCCACCCAAGCAAAAAAATGGTGTATCCACGCACCCAAATCATTGCCTTTTTGCAGCTGAATGGTAAAAGCATAACCCATAAAAGCGCCTCCCAAGTGTGCCATATTGCCACCTGCATTCCAGCCACCCAGCCCTATGTAAGACAATATTACATATACCGCTGCAAGGTATTTGAGTTGAACAGGTCCAATCAAAAATAGCATCATGGAGTAATTTGGCAATAAGGTTGCTGTAGCCACTACAATTCCATATACTGCTCCTGATGCACCCAATAAATGCGTTTTAGACATATTTTGTTGCCATGCAGGTACAGGCGCAAAATTGTACAGCAATACGTACAGCACGCCTCCCGCAAGTGCGCTCAATATATAGACGCTCAAAAGCCTTTTGCCTCCTACATATTCTTCATAAATTTGCCCAAACCAATACATAACGAGCATATTGATAGCAATATGCCAAATATCGCTATGCCAAAACGCATAGCTAAAAATAGTCCAAGGACGGTACAGCCATTTAGTTGTATCCGCAGGAAGTTCAAATTGGGAAGATAGCCATAACCCGTACCCCTCAAAACTCATGAGCTTGAGTGTTACCAATAATACATTTAACCCCAAAAAAACAATAGCATTTATAATAATAAGTTGAACCAATACCTGCCCGCGCGGGCTAAAAGCATTGCGTAAGTCTTGCATGAAGCTGTTCATATAGGCGTAAATAAGCTGATAAATGAAGGTACTGATGAATTATTTTAGCGAAAATACTAATACTGCTTGCTTATCCGCCAAAGGCGAATGAGTAAGAAGCCAACTAAAGCTCCTCCTAAGTGGGCAAAATGAGCAATGTTACTTTGCCCTGCGTAACCAAATCCTGCAAATAATTCATAGATAATATACAAAGATACTAAATATTTTGCTTTTATAGGCATGGGAAAGAAAAGCATCATCATTTCGATGTTAGGGAATATAAGCATGAATGCAATCAATATACCAAACACAGCTCCTGATGCCCCTATCATAATATGAGCATTCTTTTTATTTTCAAGGTTTTCTTTAATGTCCTTGATGCTGGTGGCTACTGTGCGGTTTTTTAGATAATTGTTTGCGTCTGTAGTATGTTTTTTGTAATATTCAGGTTCATATACCTCCAAATATTGCACAAAAGTATCTGGATTGGCATCTTTACTATAGGCTATTATGGCATTTTTTTGCATTTCATGTTCTATATACAATACACCGCTATTTAATATGCCTGCACCCATACCACATACCATATAAAAGGTGAGGAAGCGTTGTGAGCCAAGCACAGTTTCTATCCACCGCCCAAAGGTAAATAAGCCTAACATATTGCTTGCTACGTGCATCATGTCGCCATGAATAAACATATAGGTTATTATCTGCCAAGGGGCAAATTCTTTTGATTCGAAATACCGCAAGCCAAATAAGGTTGGAATGTCTATTTCGAATATGGTCTGAATAAGGAATACGCCTACATTGAGTATCAGCAAAGTGCGCACTACGGGTGTGATATTCTCTTTCAAAGTTTGTTAATAAGGTTAAATAGTGGTTAGGGATTGTATTTTAAGGGCTAAGAATTGATGTAGCCGTATATAATTTTAACGAAAAAATTAGTGTAATTGTTTATAGAAGTATTTTCATGCTAGTTTTCTTTTGTAGAATAGAGTAAACAATCTCTACTGCAGGCAAAGATAAGTAATATTTTCGACTTTACAAAACCAAAATTGCACATAATATCATACAACACATGGGCAGGCAAGTTGGTAAAATCAAAGTCTTGCCTACCAAACCTATATAGAACAAACGCTACCCATTTTATATAGTTTCTATATTTTAAATTTTTACCCATAAGTTTTTGATATTATTTTTTAAGTAATTGATAATCAATATTTTGTTTTTGAAAACAAACAAGGCATGGGTAAAGTTTTAGCTTGCCTGCCACTATCTTTGCAGTATCAAAACGCTGATTACTTTACAGCTAAAAAAAGTTGTAACTTTTTAAAAATCATAACGTATAAACTCATAAAGCAAAATAAACCTTTTTCTATGAATTTACATCAACTTAATATCAATCTGCACGAGGGACTTATCAAAAGTGTCAACTATGATATTCGTCAATACACGAAATTTATAGAAAATGCTATTGCGTTATTAGAAAAAGAAAGTTTTGCTATCAATATCTCGAAAAGTATCGTAAATGGTGAAACAAGATATGAACCTATTGAAAACTCGACGGATAAGAAAAATAAAAAAGCTATAAAAACACTTTTTGATGATAATACAAGGTATATTTTTGAAAATAAAAAAGATTTTAGGCAAGAAAATGGTGTAAAAATAGACAAAAATGCAGATGAAAACTATTTTACTGCTGACAAAGAAATCATAACTGATATAATTTATCTACGCCCTGATACTTATCAACTCAAAAAACAAAAAGAAGCCCTTGAAAATTTACGTTACAAACCTTTAAAAGAACATACACCTTTGTTACAACTTTTTGGTTATCAAGATGATAAGCAATGGAACAGCTTTGACACAAGTAGTATCAATGAATGGTTTATTTTGAATGACCATACAAAAGATGGTGTGATGGAACAACGAAAATTTGTTCAGAAAGCCATCTCAACACCTGATTTTGCGCTTTTGGAAGGACCTCCTGGT
>JAYTNK010000420.1:0-2189 GCA_043748375.1 Cytophagales bacterium | reverse complement strand
GAAGTGCTTTTCCAAACCCCTAAGGCGGTGCTGAGTGTAGGCACTTCGGCAGGGTTTACAACAGGAGTTGAATTATCTTCTTTGGTTTGAATGTTCCACGCGCCTGAAAACACCCTCAAATTGCGCCAATGCCCTTTAAATGTTTGGGCATTGCTAAAATTTGTGGTGCTAATGTCTTTATTACTCAAACAATTTTCTTTGAAAGTAATGGATAGGCGCAAAGCCTCTGCCTTATCCAAATAGACAATAGCTGTTCCGTTTTGATAGACTAAAGTTGCCGTATGCCATGTATTGGGTTTGTAGGCAAGGGTACTTTCTTTAGTTACATCTCCATTATTAGCTTTCAGCAATATTTTACCCTTTTCTGTGAGATAATAGGCAAACAGGCGACAGCTTCTATTTACAACAAACACAGGCATATTGGCAAAAGCGGTTACTTGAAAGTCCACACGTATTGAAAAATTTTTTAAATCTACTTTTTCAAAACTTGACGACAAAATAGCCACGCCTTTGCCCTTCTCATATTCGTCATAAGTGCCTTGACATTCTGCTCCACCATTATTGAATTTAATACCAACTAAGTTTAGGGGAACGGTTTTGTTGCTTGCCTCCTTACCGTCAGTAATAAGCGGAAAACGCGCTAAAAGCGTAGCATTTTGAGCCGTAACACAGAACGGAGTCCAGCACAACCAAAGTATAAATAGTATGCGTAATATTTTCATAAAGCCGTTAAATTTATTTTTTACAGGTATTATTATATTTGACAATAGACTTCCTGCGAAAGTACCTTTTCCCTCTCTCAAAATGGAGAGGGCAGGGTGTGAGACTTCTAAAAAACACTTTCGCAAGAAGTCTAATATATAAAAAAATATGTGTGTATTTAGTTTATAATTTTCTTTGGTATCTCCGCTCCTAATGCCTAACTTATCTCTTTTCTCGGAAGTCTTACGCTCTCTTGGCTTAGATGCAAAGCTACCTATTTTATTTAATGTTTACAAAGTTTTTATGTTTGAGTCAGGATTCAGACATACCCTACCCAATTATTTTTTAAATTAGATTTGCTTTGAAAATTAAACAATTGATTTCCAGTATTTTACATATAAAACATTAAAAATAGGTTTTATTCATATACACATATGAATAGCCCCACGTGAAACGTGGGGTAAGCGAAAAGTCATATCCCAAAACCAATTTCGTATGTGTATATATAATTGACAGTCAATCAATTATAATATGTAATTTTATCTCAATAAAAATCATCAGATAGAGGGGAATACAAATTAAATAACCTAACCATTTGGACTTATAACGCAGGCTAAAAGTTAAACTTTTTTGTTCCTTAGACTAATTCTATATTGAGGGTGCGTGGAACAAAATACAGCTATATATTGTCTTATTATGTAATATGAAAGACCTCGTAAGAATGAGAACCTCGCTTGCAGAAGAGATGCAGCAGTTACTCCATGACCAAATGAAAATAGAAGCCACTTCGTCTGCCAAATACCTTGCTATGGCATCATGGTGTGCTGAACAAGGCTTTGTACATAGTGAAGCCTACTTTATGACCCAAGCGCAAGAGGAACGCGATCACTTTATCAAGTTCTTCAAATATGTAAATGATGCAGGTGGACGTGCCATTTCGCCTGAAGTAACCAACATTCCACATGAGTTTGAGTCTTTGCGCGACATATTCGAAACGGCACTTGAGCAAGAAATCGGTGTTACCAATAGCATTTACCGTTTGGTAGAAGCGGCACGCAAAGGTCGCGATTTTATCACAGAGCATTTCTTGCAATGGTTTGTACAAGAACAAATGGAGGAGGAAGTAAATGCTCGCCGCGCTGTTCAATTATTTGACATCATAGGCGAAGATTCAGGAGCCAACCTCTATCAAATCGACAAAGCTATTCGCTCAGTGCGCGAAAAAGCGGCATAACCTCATCTCTTGGTAGGCAAGTTTGAAACTTGGCTTGTTTGTGGCTTCTTTTTGAGTAGCAGATACTACTCAAAAAGAAGCCACGCCTTTCTATAAGCCTCCAACTTGCCTACCATCACTTTTATGCTTGGGGTTGTTTAGTTGAACTGTATCCGTTGTTAAAAAACGTCTTTTGGGTTGTAATTTCGTTAGATTTTTCGTTGTAGCGACCTGCTACGACTGCAAAATCTGCCTCATTTCACGCCAAAATACG
>JAYTNK010000419.1:0-4792 GCA_043748375.1 Cytophagales bacterium | reverse complement strand
GAAATCACGCATGGCGATATTGTAGCCGTACACACGAATCAGAATAGACTATTAGGCTATGGTTTTTATGATGTACAAAGCCAAATTATATGTCGTATGTTCGAAATCGCACCCCAACCCAAAGTACCTGAAGGTAATTATTGGTTTGAGAAAATACGAGATGCCTATCAGTTGCGCCAACGCCATGTTGCCTCGCCTACCACAGAGGCTTATAGGTTATTACACGCTGAGGGCGATTTTTTGTCGGGTGTGATAGTTGATATATATGGAAAAGTCGCGGTCATGCAATTGCTTATCAAAGGCACTGAAAAAATAACCGCTTTGCTTGTTGATGCGCTCAAACAGCTCGGATTCGAGTATATTTACCTAAAAAACAAAGAAATTACTCAACGTTTGGAAGGTGCTGCTCAAAACGGCTGGCTAACTGCACCTTATACCGAGCCGATACATATATTGGAGAATGGCTTGAAATTTGAAATTGATGTGGAAAATGGACAAAAGACAGGTTTTTTCATAGACCAACGCGACAATCGCTCGCTTTTACGCCATTACGCAAAAGGAAAGAAAGTCCTAAATACTTTTAGTTATACAGGTGGATTCAGTGTTTATGCCCTTGCAGGCGGTGCGACCGAAGCAGTTTCTGTAGATATTTCAAAAGATGCTATAGCTATGTGTGAACAAACCATCGCCATGAATTTTGGAGAAAAGGCACAACATACTGCAGTAGTAGCTGATTGTTTTGATTTTTTGAAGGCAAGCAATCCAGAAGAATTTGATATTATTGTATTGGATCCTCCTGCTTTTGCAAAACACAAACGCGCTGTAGCCAATGCTGCACGTGGATATATGAGTTTGAACGAATTAGGATTCAGACGAGTAAAGGCTGGAGGGTTAGTTTTTACTTTTTCATGTTCAGGCAATATTGATCGCGATTTGTTCCGCAAGATTGTGTTCACAGCTGCCTCTGAGAGCGGTCGCAAAGTACGAATTTTGCACCAACTTACACAACCTGTAGACCATCCCGTCAATATTTATCATCCAGAAGGAGAATATCTAAAAGGCTTGGTATTACAAGTAGATTAAGTGAAATAGCCTTACTAATAAAAGGAAAGATTTGTTTTTGCCAAAACTTATACTAACTTGCAGACAAAACCTTTTATCCTTTAAATGTTAAACTTATGTCGCAAGATATCAGCAAAAATACAATTGCCCTAATACTTGGAGGTGGGGCAGGTACGCGCCTTTCACCTCTTACTGCGGACCGTTCAAAACCTGCCGTACCCATAGCAGGCAAGTATCGCTTGGTAGATATTCCTATCTCGAATTGTATGAATTCAGAGGTAGTGCGTATGTTTGTGCTTACACAATTCAATTCTGCGTCTTTGAATACACACATCAAAAACACGTACCAATTCAGTACGTTTAGCAAAGCATTCGTGGACATTTTAGCAGCAGAGCAAACCCCCGACAACAATACATGGTTTCAGGGGACAGCCGATGCGGTGCGCCAAATATTGCACCACTTAGAAGCGCATAGTTTTGAGTATGTGTTAATTCTTTCGGGCGACCAACTATATCAAATGGACTTCCGTCTGATGTTAGACAATCACATTGCCCAAAAAGCGGACATTTCGGTAGCTACTATCCCTGTAAATGACAGAGATGCCTCTGAGTTTGGCATCATGAAAGTAGATAATCAGGGTATCATTAGTTCCTTTATTGAAAAGCCTAAGAAAGAAGCTCTAAAAGATTGGGTAAGCGATACGGGCAAAGCCATGCAAGCCGAAGGACGTAATTATGTGGCTTCAATGGGGATTTATATTTTCAATAAAAGCACTTTATTCGACCTACTGCGAACCGAAATGAAAGAGGCTACCGATTTTGGGAAAGAAATCATACCATACAATGTAGGCAAGCGAAACTTGGTCAGCTACCAATTTGAAGGATATTGGACAGATATTGGCAATATCTACTCCTTTTATGAAGCAAATCTTGAACTAACGGCTGATATTCCTAAATTCAATCTTTTTGACACTGAAAAGGGTATCTATACACGCTCACGAATGCTTCCACCAAGCAAAATAAACGGAACGACACTCAACAAAACTATCATTGCAGACGGCTGCATGATATCTGCCACTAGTATCGAAAACACCGTAATAGGTATTAGAACCCGTGTAGGTATGGGAACAAAAATATCTTATGCCTATGTAATGGGGTCAGATACATACGAAACAGCCACAGACATCACGCAAGCAAACGCGAAAGGAATGCCACTCATAGGCATTGGCAATAACTGCCATATTACCAAGGCTATTATTGATAAAAATTGTAGAATAGGCAACAACGTAGAAATCGTGGGCGGTGCACATTTACAAAATGTTGAACATGCTCTTTATACCATCAAAGATGGTATAATCGTCGTAAAAAAAGGCTCGGTATTAGAAAACGGATTTAAAATTGGTGTGTAAAATACTTACAAAAAAAGATTCAGGTGTTATCATGAACACCTGAATCTTTGAACCAATTATCATTATTTCTTCTCTTCTTTTTTCTCTTTTTTATCGTCTTTTTCTTTACGTTCTTTCAACAACAATTCACGATCATTTTCAGCAGTGAGCGCAAGGATACTTGCAGCAGTACAAAACACTGGACTTGTAATACAATGATGTCCATTCCAGCTACCATCTTGATTTTGGATATTCTTCAACATTTCATGCATTTTTTTCTGCCAGTTTTCCCCTGCTTCACCCCCTGTAATAACCAAAGACTCACTTGTCATCATAAAGCTTAAAAACTCTTCTCCTCCGTTATTACCAAACCCTGCCAATACGCGTTTATCTTGCATTTTGTCAATGGTTGCTTCATTTTGTTTGTACGAATCCATGAGCGTTTTAGCTTCTTGACGTGTCATTTTTTCATCAGCTTTCATCAAATTATCTTCCGTTATAGCATCATCTTTACGAAGTTTACCACTTTTCTTAGCATTTATTACACTTTCATTTGCCTTATTTGCTTTTACCGCACTAGCTCTTTGTGAGCTTGCTATTGAATACAATTCTACTCCTGCGCCTCGTTCCGCACTTACTTTTCCATCAGTAGCCACACCACCGCGCTGATACTCACGCGACTTTTCTAATTTGCCTTTATCCACATCGAAATTCATGTTATAGGCTTGTTCCATCGCATTATTTGCCATAGCTGATTGCAATACAGGTGCCCAACTACCGCCACTTATGCTACCATCAGCTTGTTGAGTTTTCTGGATTTTGCGCAAACATTTATTAATAGCATTCTCGGTGCGTTGTTTAAGCGTAACGTCATTTTCAGTATGTGGTACAATACGCAACAAAAACTGCACGCACATGGTTGCATCAATATTTTGCCCTAATTTGACTTGGGGTTGTGTGCCTTGCATTTTAGTAATACGCGTGTCCTCTTCACTAGATGTTTCTACTTCAGCAAGCAAATAATTCAATGCTTTTTGAAGGTTATTTTTGTGGACACCTTTTTCAAGTGTATTACCAGCTCTAAGCAACGCCATAGCTGCAAAAGCAGTAGTAGCAGGGTCAGCCTGAACATTACGCGTATTTTTAATGTCTTGTTGCTGGTGTGAACCCGCGCCCCAACTCCCATTTTCAGATTGAACGCTTGCGAGCCATATAATACTAAGTTCTGCAAATTTAGGCAATTCTTGGGGCTTATTGTTTTTATCAAGCGTATAGTAGTAGCCTCTCAATACATCTTTTTCAGTAGTTTGAAGAGGCGTGTACAACGCCAAAGTGGTGCTTACGGCTACGCAAGTCGTAGCAAAGAGTAGTTTCAAAGACAGCGTTTTCATTTCGTTGGATAGGTTTGTTTGATAGGGTTACTCTACCCAAGTAGAAATATTACAAAGAATTAATAAAAAAATAAAGAAACCAAGTATTTTACAAAATACTGTTATTTTAGTATTACAAAGGCGTATATAAAAAACAAAAAATTATACATTAAACACTCTAGTCCGCGGCTATTGCCCAAGTACAATAGTGTTCATCATCTATTTGTTCATATTCCATGTGTATTTTTTTAGCATGATGCGTATTGGGGAAAAGGTAAGTTTCGAATACCCCCTTTTGGGCAGGCAAGAACGGTATAACACACATATCGCGTATAAAATGTAGCTCTCGTTGTGCATATATTTTGTATAATGTTTCTTTCGCGCTCCAAAGCAGTGCAAGACGCGTAATATCATTTTGGGCAAACTCTAATTCTTCTAACGACATTATTCTTGCGGCTATTCGTTGCAATTGCGTTCTTATTTGTTCAATATCAATACCTACCGTATATGTAGGATGTAAAATAGCCATAGCATATTTTTTTGTATGCGAAATAGATATTTTATAAGTTGAATTGGCAAAATAAGGCGCTTTTCGAAGTGTTTTAGATAAACCTTCATACAAAAATCCAGCTTTTTGCACCATCTCTTTCACCAAAAAACGCGCAGCGAGCGACTCGATAAGCTTTTGCGGATTAGCTATATTTTCTTGCAACTGCTTTACCTCCCACGCAGGCAAGTCGCAGGCAAAGTCATTAAAAGACTCTGTTATGCTCCAACAACCGCGTAAAGCCATATTATCGAGATTACAAATTTCCATCAACGGCATATCTTTTTTTTATAAATTAAGTTATTATTAAACACAAAAAAGTCCTACCTCATTGCTGAGGCAGGACTATATATCAAATCTGGCATTGATCTACTCTCCCACGTTTGACCGCAGTACCATCGACGCTGAAGGGCTTAACTGCTCTG
>JAYTNK010000418.1:0-1505 GCA_043748375.1 Cytophagales bacterium | reverse complement strand
TGATGGGGAAGCCTAAGTTTTCAGGCTTCGACCATTTTCCATCTTTCCATTCACATTTGAATATGTCATAGCCTCCCATCGTGCTGTGTCCTATTGAGCTGAAATACAGGGTTTTACCATCAGGTGTGATAAAAGGCGCGTCTTCATTATAAGGTGTGTTGATACTTGCGCCAAGATTTTCGGGTTTGCCCCAATCTCCTTTTTCATTTTTTTGGCACTTCCAGATGTCGAGTTTGCCTGAACCGCCTTCACGATTACTAGAAAAATAAACGGTGCTGTAGTCGGCGGTAATAGAAATAGAGGTTTCATGTTCACGTGAATTGACTGCCTCAAATTCTTTTACTGAACTCCAAGTAATGCCATCTTTGCTCTTGCTGTAGTAAATATCCCCTGTTCCGCGTGCATCATCTCTATAAATAAATAGCTCTTTACCATCAGGTGAGAGTGCGATGCAAGCATCATGGCGTTTGCTGTTCACAGGTGAGCCAATGTTTTTTGGCGCAGACCATATACCATCTTTTTGGAAAGATATGTACATATCTTCGCAAGGTAAGCCGTCAGAGGGGTCTTTGCAATCGCCAGTGGTGTCATCACGTCTTGAAGTGAATACCATAATAGACTCGTCGCTGGAGATAACAGGCGCGTAATCAGGAAAGTGTGAATTGATTATCTTGCCTACGTTTTCAATTTGGGCATTTACGGGGGCGTTTACATAATTTTCGCCATAGATACATTCCTTGATAAGTTTTTGGCAATGTTTGATATTTTCCTCCAGTTCGGCGTGTTTACTCTTGTCGCGTCCTACCGCTTCGAGTTGTTTTTGGAGGTCTTTTTCCATTTCTTTGAATAATTTTTCCGCTTCTTTGAAAAGATTATTAATTTGATAAGCCTCTGCTAATTCACCTTTCAGTTGGTCGCTGTATTGTGGGCGCATCTTGTATAGTTTTTGAAGGAAAGGCAGGGCTTTTTCTCGGTGTTTTCCATTCAGAAAGCCAGTGCCTACGCCAAATAAGGCTTCTGGGTTGTCGGGTTCAAGGGCTAATGCTTTTTGATAAATAGGCAAGGCGAGCGTATATTCCTTGTTATCTACATATTTTTGGGCATCATTCAATAAGCGTTTTACGGATTGTGCGGAAACGATGTGTACACCTAAAACAAGCAAACAGATAGAGAGGGTATATTTTTTCATCAATAGACAAGATTATATTTAGCCAATAACGTTTTTCATGGCTGTAAATTGCGATTTTTCTTTTTGATTTTTTGAACGCTATCAATCCTTGACAACGTTCAAAAACAAGTTTACCTGTTTTAAACCTTACAAGTTTCTTGTTTTTCGCTTCTGCAACATGTCCTCTTATTAAATCCTGTCGCTACAGGCTTTGACAAAAATTGTCAAACAATCCATTTCCACTCCTTAAATGGCTTGCAAATCAAAAACAAACACTACATTTGCTTATTGCTCATCAGTTCAAAAAAACTAAATTCTCATTATGCCTCTTATTTAC
>JAYTNK010000417.1:0-5317 GCA_043748375.1 Cytophagales bacterium | reverse complement strand
ATTTATAGGCCCATCACCTGAATCTATAGCTGTAATGGGTAGCAAATTAGGGGCGAAAGAAGCCGCAGGCAAGTACAATATCCCTATGGTGCCAGGTACACCGAGTGCTATTACCGACATTCCTTCTGCTAAACAACGCGCCGAAGAAATCGGCTACCCTGTCCTTATCAAAGCAAGCGCAGGTGGTGGTGGCAAAGGTATGCGCGTGGTAGAACACGCAGGCGAGTTCGAAGAACAAATGGACAGAGCAGTCAGTGAAGCTATTTCAGCTTTTGGAGATGGCGCAGTGTTTATTGAAAAATACATTGGCTCACCCAAACACATCGAGATACAAGTTATAGGCGACCAACATGGTAATGTACTCTACTTATTTGAACGAGAGTGTTCGATTCAACGCAGACACCAAAAGCTGATTGAGGAAGCACCCTCACCTGTCGTCAGTCCCGAAATGCGCCAAAAAATGGGCGAGTGTGCTGTATTGGTTGCGAAGTCATGTAATTACTATGGCGCAGGGACAGTCGAATTTATCGTAGATGAGGCTCTCAATTTCTATTTTCTCGAAATGAACACGCGCCTACAAGTCGAACATCCTGTTACAGAATTGATTACAGGCATTGACTTGGTAAAGGAGCAAATAAAAATTGCGCAAGGCGAAGCATTTTCATTCACACAAGCCGATTTAAAAATAAATGGACACGCTATCGAAGTCCGCGTTTGTGCTGAAGACCCACGCAATAACTTTCTGCCTGATATGGGCAAACTTCTTACCTACAGCCCGCCTCAAGGTATTGGTGTAAGGGTTGATGATGGCGTGGAAGAAGGCATGACCATTCCAATTTATTATGACCCCATGCTTGCCAAACTTATTACGCATGGGCAAACGCGTCAAGAAGCCATAGACCGTATGCTTAGAGCTATTGCCGAATATAAAATTATGGGTATTGAAACTACCTTGAGCTTTTGCGCATTTGCCCTGCAACATGAGCAATTTATTTCGGGTAAATTTGATACCAATTTTATCAAAAACTACTTCACACCCGAAATGCTCGACCCGACAGACCATCAGGCAGAAGCTGAAATAGCAGCGATGCTTGCCTCTGTATTGTGGGACGAGAAAAAGCCCACACAGCACGCAAACGAAACTCTTGCATCCCCCATGCAAACAAGTCAATGGCGTAAGAATAGACGCTAAAAGAAATCCACGAAAATTGAAGGTTTATCGCTAACTATAATATGCGTGGCTTGTGTGTGAACGCAAGCCACGTTATCGTTTAATGGAAAATAAATAGTCTGAAAGGTTTGGTTTTGAGCGTATATTAGGTTATTATTGCAAGTGTACCTACCCTTTATTTTCATGAAAGATGACTGCGCTATCCTTTTTTTGTAAACCTGTTTGCTATTTTTTAATTTTTTGTAGCTCTTTTTGTCAGGCTTGGGGGCAATTACAAGTCTTGGGCTTCCATTTCAAAAACCCGAAACAGAAACAGTGGAAAATACCCTTTCGCCAACACAACAATCTCATAATCATTCAAGTAACTATCAATGACTCTTCCGACACCTTAAACTTTGTGTTGGATACAGGCGTAGGCTATACGCTTATTACTGACCCCACAGTGCGTGAAAAATTTGGACTTTCTTGTACGCGTACTATCAAAATAGCAGGCTTTGGCACTGATAGATTACTAAACGCGTGCATTGTAAAAACCCATAAAATGGGGGTAGGAAAGCGGGTGATTGCTCACAACCAATACATGGTGATTTTGGATGAAGATATACTAGATTTGTCGCGCTATGCGGGCATACGCATACATGGCTTGTTGGGCTATGAATTGTTTAGCAAATTTGTCATTCAAATAGACTATCCCCAAGAACGCTTAACGCTCACGCGCCCTGAGCATTTTAAACCCAGCAAAAACAGTAAAACCCAAGTCTTGCCTATCACGATTGAAGACATGAAGCCCTATTTAGAAACGGAGGCGAGTTTCCAAAAAATAGGCGACAAGATGGCAAAGCTAAAACTCCTGCTTGACACAGGAGCAGGGCATTCGCTCTCTCTCGACATGGGGACGCATCCCGACATCGTCTTGCCTACCAAGTACTTGCCTGCCCAACTCGGTATGACACTAAGCGGCACAGTAGATGGCGTAATCGGACGCATAAAAACACTCCAAATTGGGAATATATACTTTGAGAACGTCATTACTACTTTTCCTGACTCCACCTCTATAGCCAATCGCCTGCAGCTTGGCATAGTATCTCGACAAGGCAATATTGGCTGTGGCATACTTAGTCGCTTCCAATTAACGTTTGATTATGCACACGAAAAACTATATATAAAACCAAACCGACACCTCAAAGAGGCGTTTGAGTTCAGCACAAGCGGGATAGAACTCATGGCTACACCTCCTTATTATAACGAAATAAAAATAGGTGGCGTTCGCCCGCACTCGCCTGCAGACCGAGTCGGACTGCGTAAAGGCGATAAAATTACAGCAGTCGATGACCGCGTCACCAACGACTTAAAATTAGGAGAGATTTACCGCCTCATCAATCAGGGGGCAGGCAAGCGTGTTACTTTGTTGGTGCAATTAGCCGAAGGGAACTTCCAAGTCATAGAATTATTATTAGAAAACCCTCTGTGATTTTATATGAGCCTACTGAAAAAACACGATTTTGGCGTAGTCCAAGCCTATCAAATGGGTTATTCCTTATTGGGCAATGAGCCATTGCTCACTGTTTATAGTTATTATATAGATGGACTGTTGATAGATACAGGCTCACGGCATTTATACAACCGCTTTGTAAAAGCCCTTGCCTCCCATAAAATAGAACAACTCGCTGTAACACACTATCACGAAGACCATTCGGGAAATGCGGAAGCCTTGCGCCTGCTGTATAACGTGCCACTGCACATGGGTACAGAAACAGGTGTGCGTGCTAGCCAAAAGCTATTCATGAAACCTTATCAGCGTTGGAATTTTGGACAAATCATACCCATAAAACAATTTACGCCATTTACAGAAACATTGGAAACGAACCGCTATAGGTTTGAACTGATGCACACCCCTGGACATTCAGCCGACCATTACGCGCTGTATGAGCGCAATGAGGGCTGGCTGTTTTCAGGTGATTTATATATTGGGAATATCAAATTTACGCGCGAAGAGGAGAACTTGCCTGAAATGCTTGCCTCCCTAAAACGTATGCAAGCATTAGATTTTGATGCACTCTTTTGTGCGCACAACCCTCGCATAACGGCAGGCAAGCAGGCTTTGACACATAAAATAAACTACTTAGAGGACTTCATAGGGCAAGTAAACACTTTTCATGCACAAGGATTCAATACCAAACAAATCCGCTATGCCATGGGCAAACGCGAAATGTATTTTTTGAAAATTCTTACATTCAATGATACAGGCATCGATTTTATGATACAAGCGGCATTGAAAAACGTTCAGCCACTAAGCGAAGCCCATCTAAGGTTAGGGTAGGCAAGACTTCATCAAACAAGGCGTGTAGGGCAGGCAGCTGTTGCACCAAACCGCCTGTAGCATACACCACACAAGGCATGGCTAATTCTTGCTTGATGCAGGCTACCAGATGGGCGACCAAGCCTTCATAACCCAACAAAATACCTGCTTGGATAGCGTGTGTCGTATTTTTGCCAATGGCAGAAGTCGGCACTTGTAAGGGTACTTCGGGTAGCTGTGCGGTATGCGAAAACAGCGACTTGATAGCTGTCTTTAAGCCAGGTGCAATGGCTACGCCCAACACCTCGCCTGCCTTGCCTACCGTTGTAAAGGTAAGGGCAGTTCCAAAATCAACGATAATACACGCCTTGCCTGCCCGCGCAAAGCCTGCTAAAGCATTTGCTACAAGGTCTGCGCCTATTTCGTGTGGCTGTTTTATATCCAGATTAAGGGTTTGAATAAGGGCAGTATTCAGCAAAAGTGGCTCTTTACCCCATAATGCCATAAACATTTGGCGCAAAACAGGCGTAAGGGCAGGCACTACACTACTCATAACAATTTGCGTAATGTCGGCAAGATGAATGTTTTGCTCCATGCAAAACTCTGTAAAACGCATGGCATATATTTCCGCGCCTTGTTGGTTTTGCGTTTCGTCCCGCCATATATGTTGCCACATATTATGTTGATAAATACCAAAAACGAGGTTAGAATTACCTATATCGAGGGCTAATAACATAGCTTATAAGGTTTTAGGAGGGTAAGTTATTTATCCATGTCAATACATCTTGGGCGACCTCTTCCCAGCCTGCTTCGCCTAATACCCAATGCGCCAATTGAGGATACACTTTGTAAATAGCTTGTGGATAGAGTTGGGCAGTTTTACGGACAGAGGCAGCAGGAGTAGCGCGGTCTAACTTGCCTCCCACAAACAACATTGGGCATTGAACGGCAGAAACTTCTACGTGGCTTGCTTTGCTTTTGTCTAATTGGGGGAAGGCTATTTCACTCAAGACACGCCCTGACTCATGCACCATATCGGCATAGCCATCTTGTTGGGCAGGCAAGGATAATTGATGCAAGAAACCAAAAGATGCCGATGCAAAAGAGGACTTAAATGGCTTATCCCAAAAGTTCATCGTCAAGATGTTTTCAGAAAAAATCCGCAAAGGCGATAACGCCACCGCCCAAATATTCGAGGGGGGAGCAGGGGTTAAAGCTACTACGGCTTTTACTATGCCTTCAGCAGCGAGTTGTTGAACCAGTAAGCCACCCATAGAATGCCCTATGACTATGGGCGGGGCAGGCAAGGTATTTATAAAGGCTTTTAAATCGGCTACATAATCGCGCAGGGACACTGTGCCAAGTCGATAATCGGGTGCGTCTTTTTGACTAAGGTGATGATAGCGCAAATCGGGCGCGTGGCAAGCATAGCCTGCGGCTTCAAAAACAGGTTGGTAGTTTTTCCAACAGCTGCCTGTTTGCATCATGCCATGCACAAATAAAATAGGTGGTCGCATTTAGTTTAATATTTATAATGTTAGAATTTATAAACCTGTAGCAGTTCGTTATAAACCTACTGCGGTATAATTCCTGTTGCCCACGCAAAGGTTTCTAAGTCGATGCGGTGTTCAAGTTCAGGAATAGCATGGATAATATAATTTTCAGGTGCTTCGTTTTTTTCCAAAAAGTCGCGAGTAGTTTGTGGGGGAATGGTCTCGTCTTTTTCGCCTATAATAATATCATAAAAGTAGGGTTTGGCAGGCAAGGGCTGGCTCATGTGCTTCAGAATATCTGCGCGTAAGGCAAACTTAGCCAATGCAGGATTGAATAACAACGCCCTGCAACCT
>JAYTNK010000416.1:0-34876 GCA_043748375.1 Cytophagales bacterium | reverse complement strand
TGAAACTGAAATAGGCAAGGGAACTACTTTTTTTGTCGAAATTCCTATCCAATAAGAATGTAGGCTTATGATTAATCATAATATGTCTGCCATCATCATCTATTAATAAGGTCTGAAGGGACAAAATCCTTTACAAATTGGGTAGAGAAAAAAACGCAATCATCTTTTTTGGTATTATTATGGCATTTTGGAGGTAAAATTGGGCTTTGTATATGGCTTTGAGGTCAATGAGGCTGAGTGTCTATATTTGCAGTATAGTTCGCTCAATGCTTTTGTAAAATCTTGGCGAACAGGAGGGCGGAAAAAGTCATGCTGAACATATTGTTAAGTTGCATTTGGTGATAGTTTTTGATTTTGGTAAGTCCAAAGAGTTGCTTCACATCTCTGAAGTTAAATTCTATCTGAAAACGATGTTGGTAGTATGGTTCTATTTGTAGGGCTGTCATGGTCAGGTCATTTGAGAATAGAGGTGCATATGTCCGTTTTCCGTCCTTGTGTGTGGCTCTGATGGTAAGGATATTGAAAAGATGTTTTGGACAGGATTTACGCCACGCTTGATATTGAAAGAAGTCGTATCGTATGTCCTCTTCTGTGCAAGTTTTGAGATGTTTGGCAGTTTTCCGCCTTTTCAGGTGTCGAAAAATGAATGATTGATATTTTGAGCAGAGATTAAAATATGCCATTCATTTTTAGAACACCTGACCGTTCATCTAAATATGTTTGTTTAAGTTTCCAACTTATTCCCTTTCTGCCGATACAAGTAGTCATGCTGTAAGCATCTGTTAGTATATAACGTAAGTTGCGTAGTATATGGTTAGTATTCTATTCAAAATGCTTATGTAATATAAATACAATAATTGCAATTAATAGCTTTAGTAGGAAGCCTTCTGTTGTAACTGCGTGTATCTTTTTTGGAAATTTATATGTTATTTCCGAAAAAGTATTTTCAACTGTTTTTCTGAAATATTTATTTTCTAACTCTTCTGCCCACGTATTCCTTTCTATTGAATTTTTTTTAGTTGCCGCTTTCAGTTTTATTTTTTGAAATTCTAACAGCAACGCCTTTACTTCTGCGTTCAAATAGGCTGCATCGCCATACAAATCGCTATTTTCAGGTAAATCAACATTCATCATTTGCAAAGCCGTATTATCATGAATACTGCCTGCTGTAATCAAAAACTCAACAGGCATTCCTTCCCCTGTACTAATTAAATGTACTTTGAAACCATAAAAATACTCTTTTTTAGAGGCATTATAACCCCTAAACTCCTTTCCTTTGATAAGTCTCGACCTTGATATTCTAATATTTTTGCATACGGGAACAGGAAATGAGTCGATAACATAAACACTCTCGATGTTTAAATACTTGAAAATATCAGATAAATAATAAAATAATTGACTAATTAAATCTGAAAGTCTATGTAATATTTTATTAAAATTACTCTTATCGAGTATATTAAACCCCCCAATGCGATTGCATATAAAGGCAAGCCGTGTGTTGATTACCGTAAAAATACCTCGCAGAAATAATCGCCGTTGTAATAATCTGTGCATCGCTGAGTTTCCTGCGGCTATCAATTGTTTTTTTTTGAGTTTTTTGCAATAAATCGTCAATAAAGCAATAAATTGCAACCGTAAAATCTTTCATAAGAGCGAATAGTAGCTTGAATAATTACAAATTTAGCACTTATGATAAGATTTTACAATTTTTATCCTGACAGATTAAAATAAAGCACTACGCAACTTACGTTATATAGCCTTATAGCGCAAAAATTCGGTAACAGACGCTTTCAGTATGACCATAAGTCGGAAAAGGGTTATGAGAAATAGCTATTTCTATCAACCGAAAGGGAATAATAGAAGGGAATATTGAAAAGTATAGTAGCGAAGTATTTTTGAAAATAAAAAGGTTTTCCACACTTTCTGAACAACAGCAACGGCAAAAAAAGTAACATCAATAATACTTGTAACCCCACAAGACCATTAAAGACCTTATGGGGTTACATAATTGTTAGTAAGGAATAGAAATTAAATAACTTCATCATTTTACTCACGCGAAGCCACGCTGTAAGCGTCTGTTGGCATTACCACATCACGCAAAAGTCCAATAACAGACGCTTACAGCGTGGCTAAAAGTGTGAAGTTATTTTTTATACGTTCCTAAGAGATTGGAAACTGAATAATTTTTTACAAAAGAGTCAAAAAAACACCAAAGTAATTGAATAAGGATTTTCCTAATACCTTTTTATTGATTGCCAAATACCTTCCAAAACCTCGTTTTTTTCATAAGTTTTTTGTGTAGTTTGCTGTTGTTTTGCAAATTTTTTACGAGCTTCTGTTTGTGGATGTGAGCTCACAAAACTCATGGCTTTCTCCAACGTATTATTTTCATGGTCATGCTCCAATCTATGAAATAAATCAACCAAACCTTTCAAATTTATTTTATTTTTTATCATTGTTTCAGCTGCTATCGCGTCTGCTTCAGCTTCCGCACTACGTGAATATTGCATAGTTTGTAAGAATTGTGCATTTTCAGTAATGGTAGCGGTCATGCCGTTAATATCCGTAAATATAGCCGATACAAATAAGTAGCCAGCAAAAGCTCTTGCCATAGCTTTGAGCGAATGACGCTGGTGCACATGCGCTACTTCGTGCCCCAAAAGTGCTACCAATTCTTCATGATTTTTCATTTTATTCAATAAACCACTAAACACTACAATACGCCCTCCTGGCACTGCAAAAGCATTGATAGCATGATCTTTTACTACCAAAATTCTGATATTGTAAGGGGTATTGAAATCAATATTTTTCGCAAATTCATTGATTAAATCAGTTTGCTCCCTGTCTATTTTATATTCAGACCCAATGGTTGTAAATAACTTATCTCCTAAAATCTGTTCGTATGCTTGTGGAATAAGTTGAATAGCACTTTCTGCTATGGGTGGCAACACAAATAAATAAACTAATACCAAAAATGTAATCAAACCAAATGCAAGCATAGCTACTCCACGCGCACCCATTTGAAACAACTTAAGATATCGTTTATTGATGAGGTCAAGCGTAGGGTGTAATGCATATATGCTACGCGGAAAATCTACATCTTGACACTCTATGCTGGCGCGAGGAAAATCGCCATAGTAAAACGTATTAGTATTACTAATCGTTTCTCGTTTTTGAATTTTCGCCAATTCCCAAACTACTTCTACTTTTTCCATCATAATGGGAGAAACAAAAGGGGGCGTTACGTCCTCTTCTGCTACATCGTCATCAGTCGCGATAGGTGTATTTTGGTCAGACACAGTAGGTTCTTCCTCTTGGTCTATGAGTGCGTCCAAACTATCATTAGTGATTGATTCATCAAGAGTTACAAAAACTCTTCGTTCGTATTCAATCAACCAACTATCCTCTTTCAAATTCAAGGTAGCTTGATGCCCAAAAGAGGATAGACCATCAAAATATTTAACAGGGAAAGTTTTCATTATGCAATACCTATATCTAAAATATCTGCCATATCATTATTCTTCATGGTTTCATAACTTTCTAAGTCTTGTTCTATTGTATCAGGGTTTAGTTCGTCATCTATATTGATACAACTAAAAACATAGCGCAAAGTACGCACTGTAACCCAAGGCGAAGCAATCCCAAGCGTAAAAACAAGCATTAACACATTTACCAACATCAAGCTTAAGTACTTGCTTCCCGACATATCAGAACGAAAAGTAATTACTTTATCGCCTTGCATAATTTGAATATTATTCACATAATAATCAAAACTATCTTTCATCCACCAAAAATAGTAAATACCTAAGGTAAACATGGTGAGGAAATATCCTTTTAGATTGATAAAAAAGAAATCAGCCCCATTGCCTACGTATGAAAATTGCAAATTACCAAAACGAATCTTGTCTATTACATAACTACGCAAGTAAATGATACGCCATGAATTGTAAATACCCAATGTTAATATACTCAACGTAATTCCTGCAAAGAACTCACTCATCAACTCTCCCAATTTGCCTTGATAGCTGAAATGAATGCCACGCCAAGAAGTGCGCGACATACGATAACGCATAGCACCATGAATAGCTATCGGTATAATAGCTATCAGTCCCACATAGAATAGTAAAACGGCTAATATTGCGAAGACAAAATTTTGAGACAATGCAGCAAGATATACAATGAAGTATAAACTCGCGAATATACCAATACCTTTAAGCATACCCATAAACATCTCATTGCCTGTACCATGGAATGTAAAACGGCTTCCCGCAAATTCAGTTTCTTGGTAGGTATAACGCAGTAGTGCCGCACGCGCCCAAGGATAGTATAACCCTAAAGTTAAAATAGTGAGTATCATATTGACGATGTAAACGCTGAACAGGTTTCCACCATCGCCATGAAATTTTATTAGTTTGTTATATTGATTCACCATGAAAAATTTAATTATTAGTAAAATTTTATTTTATGCAAATATCTCTTCTTTTTTTGAAATATACAAGTTTTATGCTTCATAAACATGCATAAAACCCAACTTGCCTACCCCTGTGCAAGAGGGAAAGTAGTCAGTGCGCCAATACCCAAAAACTCTTTTTGGTATAAACAGTAAGAACGTAGCGATTTGAACGCTTATTTTTAGAAGTCAGAAATAGTCAAAAAAGCATGATTTTTTTGTGATATAGGATTTAGTGCGTGTGGTAGCCCCACTGTTCCAAGTTTATTTTGCTAAAAAAATGGCTAACTGTTTCAAGTTTAGCGAAGCGAACTTGGAACTGACTATGTGGCAAGGTTGTACCTTGCGGTTTGCGGTAGCAAACCCATGCTGAAAATAGAGCAAAATCCGACTCTAAATGCTATAAAATGTGTTTTTTGTGTGGGCAGGCAAGTTTTTTTGTTTTGCTCAAAGTATTATGTATATTTGTAGTGTAGTTCACCTTTGGCGTAGCGATTACAAACCGCAATGCCTTTGCATTTAAGTCGAAAACTTAAATGAACTGGAGGAATGTTTTCAAATATACACTACTTGTTATTTAGATTTTGTAAATAATTAATAACCAATTTTAATTGGAAACATCGCCATATTTTGAAGCTGAATACCTAATCTATGCTAAAAATAATCAATATAAATAATTGATAATCAATATATTATATTTTTTATTTTGCATTGTCTCCGTAATATAGCTTATATTTTTGCTCAAAAATGCCTAAGAATGGGGTAAATGCAAGATTTTAATGTCGTGATATTTTGAACATGATGCCTCACACAGATGGATAGAAATAGCTAACATAGATTGGTAATCCACCTTCCAAATTTACAACCTTGAACTACATTAGAGTAAAAATTATCCTTTTGCTTTTTTGTATTTTTCAAAAAAAAAACTACCTTTGCACATCAAAATCCATAAACTAAGTATTAGTGTATCATGTAGGATTAATTTCAGTATTTTATACACCATAAATATTTGATAAATACTCCTTGATATATGATAACTGAAAATGCCCCCGTAGTTCAACAGATGGAATAGAAGTTTCCTAAATTTTATATATAGATTCAATTCCGTGCGGAGCGACCAAACATATTAAACACCTTTATCCTTGAAATGTTTTCAACCTTGCAAGGGTTTCTAACGCTACTAAATACCCAATCATAATGTTAAATATTGTTCTTAGTGTAGAAAATCTTTGGAAACAATACCGACTCGGCTCAGTCGGCTCAGGTACTATCAAAGAAGACCTTGCTCGTTGGTGGGCAAAAATAAGAGGGAAAGAAGACCCAACACTCCAAATAGGCAGCACCAATGACCGACAAACGATTGAAGGACAATATGTATGGGCACTGCAAGGTATTAACCTTGATGTCAAACAAGGCGAAGTAGTGGGCATTATAGGCAAAAATGGAGCTGGTAAAAGTACGCTACTCAAGATACTTTCTAAAGTAACTTCTCCTACCAAAGGACAAGTCAAAACCAAAGGACGTATAGCTTCTTTGCTCGAAGTAGGTACAGGTTTTCACCCTGAACTCACAGGGCGAGAGAACATTTTTTTGAATGGCGCTATTTTGGGTATGCACAAGCACGAAATTACAGCCAATTTTGATGAAATTGTGGATTTTTCGGGCATAGGCAAGTACATCGATACTCCTGTAAAACGCTATAGTTCGGGTATGTATGTGCGCCTTGCCTTCGCGGTGGCAGCGCATCTTGAGCCTGAAATATTGATTGTTGATGAGGTGTTGGCGGTGGGTGATTCTGAATTTCAGAAAAAATGTCTTGGCAAGATGAAAGATGTAAGTGGGCAAGGCAGAACCGTGCTTTTTGTGAGTCATAGTATGCCCGCTATTCAGGAACTTTGCAAATCTATAGTTTTTGTAGAGAAGGGAAAAGTAAGTATGCACACTACAGATGTAAAGCGTGCTATCAATCATTATCTTTCCAATGGAGCGGATTCAGGCGACTCTACGGCTGAATGGATAGACGCTGAAGGCAAAAGGTGTAAGAATTCTATACACAATGTTACTCGATTTGCCCTCACTGATCATGAAGGGGCTTTGTTAGGCAATACCATCACTTATAATACAGATATTCATGTAAGCATTGAGTTAGAAATATTTGATGAACAAAAAAACTTTAATATTGGTTACACATTGTTTGATAGCCAATATTCTCCTATTTTTTGGTCTTGGTATAGAACGGATGATACGATTGGCATTCTTTCTTTGACCAAAGGGAAACATCGCCTCACAAGCGTTATCCCCCAAAAGTACCTTAATCAAGGCAATTATTCATTAGAGCTAACTTCTGTTTTGCATAATGTGAAAAAATTGGTAGATCTTGGTACGGGTCCTTCACTTTCTTTTGAAATAGAAGGAGGCTATTCTTCCGTAATAATCAATCCCACATTTGCTTGGCAAGAGTTCACAAGTATATAAAGTACGCAAAATACCACAGACGGTTCGCCCTATCCATTACCCACATCTTTTTGGTTGGTTCTAAATCTAGAAGCTGAATACCTAATCTATGTTAAAAATAATGAATATAAATAATTGACAATCAATGTATTATATTTTTTATTTTACATTACTCCCGTAATATAGCTTATATTTTTGCTCAAAATGCTTAATAATGGGGTAAATGCAAAATTTTAATGCCGTGATATTTTGAACATGATGCCTCACACACAAGAGGATAGAAATAGCTAACATAGATCAGTAATTCACCTTCTAAATATAAAAAGTACTTTTTTTATAAGCTTTACGCCTTTATAACTATCAAATAATTAAATATGGATTATAGTCAATATATTATCAAAGAATTAAGAGAAGGAGGAATTGAAATTGAGTATGATGGCTTCCTTAAAAATGTACATCCTACACTGACATTTTTTGTTATTTGTAGCATACAAACGAACACTTCAGTGGACACAAAGACAATCGTAGAAATGCCTCCCATGTCCGAAAAAATGATAATGAGCCATAATTGTGGACCTGTTTTGGAAAATGAGTCTGATTTTGAAATTGTAGGGATTTATCTTGAGAGTCCTCTGTAAAGGTAGGCAAGTCGATAAAATAGGCGCGCTAAAATTCTGGGAAAACCAGTTTTAGTGCGCCTATTTTGCCTTAAATTCTTTTGCAAACAAGGGTTTTAATCAAGCCTTGCCCTATCTACTACATATATTTTATAGTTTCGGTCAAAGGAAAGTTCCATGTTTTTATCTTCCGATAATTCTTCGGTTTCTTTTTCCTTTGGTTGATAGGTGCGTTTGAAAGAAAAACTGACGATGTGTCTGCCATTTTCGTCATTTCTATATTTCCATGTATTCCAAGCGACTTCAAATTTTTCGCTTATGATTTTCTTCCATTCTTGCTTTAGCCTGCGCGAAACGTGTAATTGCGTTACCTTATCCTCACCAAAATAACTATCCAAAATATTAGGAAAGAAAGGGCTGATTCGGTTAAAGTCGTGTGTTTGTAAGGCATCAAGGTAGTTTTCAACTTTGCGTTTTAAGTCGGCACTTGCCTGCGTAACGTTTACTTCAGCCTTTGCCAATTTGTTTTTAGGTATTATAGGCAAGGAGTTGCTCTGCCACAAGTCTAAGCCCATACAGCCTAAACCCGACAAGAAAATGACCATGCTCATGCGACTATTGGTATTAACTTTTACCTTTTTGGTGCTTAAGTTGCTGATACTGGATAGAATAATTAACAAAAAGCCAATGACCATCAGAGGATGTTTATTGGCAAATCCTACGATAAAATCCCACATAATTTGGTATAATAGATTAAAGAATAACTAAATTGAAAGGCATTTTGGCATCTTTGGCATAGTCTTCGCCATTTTCAAGCATATCGATGTCGCCATCTTGATAAAACCAATTCACGACTACCTGCCCTTGTTTGTTCAGGTAGTATTCGTTTAACATATTGATAATTTGCTGAAAGCGGAAAGAAGTGCTTGTGTTGAAGTAATCCAAGCGGAAATTGAAAACAAGTTTGCGTTGAGGTTCAATCGCATACTCTTCCAGCCACTCTAATATTGGGTTATAGATTTCATTTGTATATTCAGGATACGAACTTTCGCTAATTTCCATGATACCTGTGTCAGCATTGAGGCTTACGGTGGGTGTTTCTTCCGAACCTCTGGTAAAAAAGTTTTCCATGTGTTTGATTGTTATATCTTAAAAACTCATGCAATTTTAAGACAAAATTATACATTTTACAAACATTTATGTTATGTTGTGTATCATTTATTATTTGTTTGGCTATTACATTTTTTTATTTTATTTTTAAGTGTTGTTTGTTGTTATATTCAGTGCTTTTATTAAAAATTTGAAAGTAAAAACTTTTTCAAATATATTTCGTA
The DNA here is from genome assembly GCA_043748375.1 of Cytophagales bacterium. Lineage (GTDB taxonomy): Bacteria > Bacteroidota > Bacteroidia > Cytophagales > Microscillaceae > RDXI01. The sequence continues at coordinate 26,021 of JAYTNK010000416.1, read as the reverse complement.
AATATTAAATATTATGAAAGATCTGAGTAAATATCTAAGCCTTATTTTGAGGCATCAACCTGAAGTCATTGGCATCACGCTTGATAACCAAGGCTGGGTGAATGTTGATGTACTTTTAGTTGCCTTGCAAAAAGACGGTAAAACTATAAGTCGAGGGCAATTGGAAAAAGTAGTAGCAGAAAATAACAAAAAGCGGTTTTCATTTGATGAAACAGGCACGCGCATACGCGCCAATCAGGGGCATTCTATCGAGATTGACCTTGCCTTGCCTGCCTCTGTGCCTCCTGATGTGCTTTATCATGGAACTGCTCTAAAAAGTTTAGGGGCTATTCAAAAAGAAGGTTTGACTAAACAGTCGCGTCAGCACGTCCATCTTTCTACTAATTTGGATACAGCAACTCAAGTAGGTGGAAGGCATGGAAAACCCATAGTCTTAACAGTACAGGCAGGCAAGATGCAAGCGGCTGGTTATTTATTTTACGTATCTGACAATGGTGTGTGGCTTACGGATTGTGTGCCTCCTGTATTTTTGGAGGGTTTTGAGGGAGTGTAGCTTTGGCTTGCTATGTTCGCAAGGCATATTTGATATATTCCTCTACAGTAAGGGCATCGCCATGTTTTTTAGCTACGGTATCCAAGTTTTTCTCGGCTAATTGTTTGGTAAGTCCAAGCGCGAGAAGAGCTTGTAGGGCTTCTGCCTTTGCCAATGAGCCGATGTGGGCAGGCGAGGCACTTCCTAATTCGATATTTTCTTTTTTTATTTTGTCTTTAAGTTCTAATATAAGTCGCTGGGCGGTTTTGATACCTATACCTTTGATACCTTGTATCACTTTTAGGTTTTCGGTGGCGATGGCTTCTTGTATTTCTTTGGCACTCATGGAGGATAGGATAATCATAGCCGTGTTAGTACCTACACCTGAAACACTCACGAGATCGAGAAATAGTTTTTTTTCAGCTAAATCAATAAACCCAAATAGAGTGTGCGCATCTTCGCGTACTTGCAAATGCGTATGTAGTTTTGCCTTCTTGCCTACCTCCATCATGGAAAAAGTAGGCAAGGAGATACGCAAATGATAGCCTATACCCTGCACATCAATAATGGCAAAAGTTGCTTCTTTTTGCACTAATACACCTTCTATATAAGCAAACATCTTTTTTTGCGGTTTTTTTTAATTTAATGCTGTTTGCAAATATAGGCAGTCGTTTGGAATTATACTAAATATATCGTTATTTTGTGGATATTCTTCTCGATATTATGAAAAACAGCAACCTCACCCAGTCTATTTTTACTATAGCTATCTATTTTTGCTTTTTTTTGCAAAATAGTTTTGCTCAAGACACTTCTTTTTGGCAAAATGTACAAGAGCGTGCTACGCCAATAGGGGCAAAGCGATATATTATTCCTTCTACTTACCAAACCTTTGCACTTGATGTGCAGGCTTTTTTGCAATATATTCCGCGAGTAGCTACGCAAAATATCTTGTCCTTGCCTATGCCTGATGGCAGTGTGCAACGATTTCAGATTTGGGAAACGCCCATGCTCTCGCCTGCCCTTGCCTTAAAGTTGCCTAATGTGCGGACTTTTACGGCACAAGGTATTGATGATGCGACTGCGACTGCTTATTTAGATTGGACAGAGCAAGGTTTTCATGGCATGATTATTTCTGCCAACGGCACGGTTTTTATTGACCCACATCATACAAATGATAATGCGTTATATATCTCTTATAATAAAAAAGATTATGTAAACCCCGAAAAAGCGAATCAACGGAGTTGTCAGACTTTCGAAGATGCGTATTGGCTAAAGTATGAAAAAGAACGCGACTTACGCCTTGCCAATCGCCCTTTTGGTATCAGAACACCTAATACGGCTGAACGCCCTTCGGGTTCGCAAAAGCGGACGTATAGAATGGCAGTCGCGGCTACGATTGAATATTCCAATTTTCATGGAGGCAAGACACAGGCGCAAAACGCGATTATTACCACTATGAATCGCGTTAGAGGTGTTTATGAAAAAGAATTGGCGATTAGTTTTACTTTAGTCGATAACACAAGCATTGTGTTTGTTGGTTCAGATAATTTTTCAAATAGCAACGCAAATAATTTAATAAACGAAAGCCAAACGGTTATAGATAATAATATTGGCACATCAAATTATGACATTGGGCATACAGTAAGTACAGGCGGTGGCGGTTTAGCTGGGCTTGGTGTAATATGTAGAGATGGGCAAAAAGCACGTGGCATTACAGGCTCGGGAAGCCCTATAGGAGATTCTTATGATATAGATTATGTGGCGCATGAAGTTGGACATCAGTTTGGAGGTAGCCACACTTTCAATGGTAATGTGGGCAGTTGCGCGGGCGGAAATAGATCCTCATCTTCTGCTTATGAAACAGGTAGTGGCAGTACTATCATGGCATACGCGGGCATTTGTGGTGCTGTGAATATTCAATCCAATAGCGATGCTTATTTCCATACGCGTAGTTATGACCAAATGGTAGATTATTCTACCTTATCGCAAGGCAATAATTGTCCTACGAGCATTAATACAGGCAACGCCATTCCAATTCTTACAATGCCTACAGGCGGATTTTTTATTCCTATAGAAACTGCCTTTGCCCTGACCGCTTCGGCTACAGATGGCAACGCAGGCGATATACTTACGTATTGTTGGGAGCAGTATGACTTGGGAGATGCAGGAGTGCCTGAAAACTCAGGCGGTACAGGCCCTTCGTTTCGTTCCTTTAGCCCAACACTTAGTCCTATCCGTTATTTTCCACGCGCATCGGGCAATCCAAATCTTAGCGAAGCTATAGGCGAAACCTTGCCCTCTACAGCCCGCACTTTTAATTTCAGATGTACTGTTCGCGACAATCGCGCTGTAGGAGGGGTAGAATATGGAACAGTTACCTTCAAGGTAGCTGACAATGCAGGGCCTTTTGTAGTTACGTACCCCAATAATTTTCTTACATGGCAAGGTGGCAGCCCTCAAAACATTACTTGGAATGTGAACGGCACAAATGCCGCCCCTGTTAGTTGTGCGAATGTAAATATTTATCTTTCGACTGATGGTGGTTTAACGTACCCTACGGTGCTTGCTACAAATGTGCCTAATGATGGAAGTGAAAGTATTGTTGTGCCAAACATAAGTTCTACCCAAACCCGCGTCAAAGTACAGGGCGCAGGCAATATATTCTTTGACGCTTCAGATTCAAATTTTACGATAGCACTTACTACCTCGCCTACCTTTTATATGCAGGTGATTGCGCCCACTACGCAAACTATCTTTGCTTCTACAAATGCTGTATATCAAATACGATTGAGTGCATTGCTTGGATATAGTGCTGATGTAACTTTGGCTGTTTCAAACAATCCAGCAGGTACAACGGCTGTTTTTGCTACTAATCCACTCTCGCCTTCAGCCCTTACCACGCTTACTATAGGCAATACAAATAACCTCATAGGCGCATACAACATGACTATTACAGCTACAAGTGGCTCTATTACACGCACAGTCGTTGTAAGAGTGATTATAAATACCCTGCCCTTGCCTCCCCCTCCTGCCAATAACGTGCTTATTTATCCTAATCCAGCTTCAGAAATTATCACGATTAAAATAGATGGGGCTGTTGCAGAGGCTGACATAACTATTACAGATATGTTGGGGAAAGTGGTAAAATCATTTAAAATAACAAAGGGTACAGGCGCATTTGTGTATGACCTCAAAATTGGAGACAGAAGAACTAGTGAAAATTTGCCAAATGGACAATATATTATGCACATCACAGCGGGTGCAGAAACATGGATACGCAAATTCGTGAAAAATGAATATTAAACTTCTTGCGAAAGTGTTTTTAAAAGCCTCGCCCCTACCCTATCTCCATTTTGAGAGAGAGAAAAGGAACTTTCGCAAGAAGTCTATTAGTTCGTAGCCACTAATGGTCGTAGCGAAACGTTACGACCATTATTTAGTCCTTATAAATTCTTTATAAAAGCGTTTGATAAATTATGGAAAATAAACTTGTTCAGTACTTTTCTAAAATAAGCAATCTTTCAGACGAAGAGGCAAAGGCTATTGCTGATGGTATGCACCTCAAAACCTTTAAAAAAGGAACTATTTTGTTAAAAGAAGGGCAAATTTCAATGGACAGCTATTTTATTTTAGAAGGCTGTATAAGAGAGTACCTTTTGGTTGATGGAGAAGAAAAAACTACCAATTTTTTCACGGAGGAACAGTGGGTAATTTCATTGAATAACTTTACTTCAAAAGGTTTACCTATACATTATTTAGTTTGTGCGGAAGACACAGTCCTAAATGTTGGAAACGAAAAAGAAGCGCAAGAAATATTTAAACAATTTCCAAGATTTGAAACCATATCACGGGCTGTTATGGAAACTGTTTTTAATGAACAAAGAAAAATATTGACTTCTTATTTAACTGACTCACCTGAAGAACGCTACCTGAAGTTACTAAAGTCAAGACCTGACTTATTTCAAAGAGTACCCCAATATCAGTTAGCAAGTTATATAGGTATTAAACCTGAATCCTTGAGCAGAATCAGAAAAAGGATTATGGAAAATAGACATTAGGAACGTGTAGAAATAGGCTTGGTTTTGGTAGGCAAGTACTGAACTTGCCTGCCCCGATGGAACATAGAAAATGTTATAGCTCACCTACAATGCCCCTAAATTGCTTTTAAACAATTTGATAGCAATAGCAAGCAAAATTATGCCGAATATTTTGCGTAAAATTTCTGCACCTCCTACACCCAGCCTCTTTTCAATCCAGCTCGAAGTCTTGAGTACCAAATAAATTAGCACTAAGTTTAAGGCTATCCCTATCAAGACTGTCCATTGGTCAAATTCAGCTCGAAGCGATATAATAGTGGTCATAGTGCCTGCGCCCGCTATCATAGGGAAGGCAAGAGGAACTATAGAGCTAGCATTAGATTGAGTCCCGCCTTTAAATATGTGTACGCCCAAGACCATTTCCAACCCTACTATAAAAATAACCAATGCCCCCGCAAGTGCGAATGATTGCACATCAACCCCAAAAAGATGTAAAATAGATTCGCCCAAATATAAAAAGGCAAACATAATGATTCCCGCTGCAATAGTGGCTTTTTCAGACTCAATGCGTCCAGCTTTTTTCTTTAAATCTATGATGACAGGAATAGAACCGATGATGTCTATTACTGAAAATAATACAAGCGATACAGATAAAATTTCTTTGTAATTCATACTGCAAAGTTATATAATATTTTGTTTAGCACAAAATATTATTTTAATTTTTTAATAAATAAATATTTGAATAAGGCAATTTCAGGCTTTAATTTTGGCTATTTTCATAAATTCATCTTTAAATAATGCAATTTCTTCTTCGCTAATGGCAGGGAAGTTAGCTATCCTGAATGTGTTGTTTTCCCACCTACTATAGCCATTTCCCAAAATAATATTTTGTTCTTTCATTTTTTCTTTCGCAAAACAAATGTTTTCTTCTGTTCCGCTTATACATATTATAGTGCTTGAACGAAGGGAAACGGAGGCAAGGGGCGTATAATCCTCAAACTGTTCAAAAAACTTGTACCAATCCTCTGCCCGTTTGCAAATTATGGCATCTATTTCGCTGATAGGAGGCACTTGCAACATTACTTTATACAGTAAATAAATGCCCAAGACATTAGGCGTGTAGGGTGTTTGAAATTTGCTGATGTTGTCTAAATTATTTATTAAACTATTGTAGTGCGTACGCTCGTTTATTTTATAGGCACGCGCCACAGCACGAGGCGACATGATACACAATGCTAAACCCGCAGGCAAGCCCAAGCATTTCTGTACCGAGGCAAACCAAATATCGCCTACTTCCCACATCAACGTGATACCTCCCAAACAAGAGGTAACATCATGGGCAAAGAAAGCGTCTGGAAATAATAACCGAAGACGTTGTAGTCCTGCCATGCTAAATTGCATACCGTTAGAAGTTTCGCTGGGTGTAAAACATAACAGCGTGGGATTTTTGTCTTTAGTAGCCTCGAAAGACTGATACGCTTGAACTTCTGCTTTTATATGATTGTATGCACACAATTTTTGGTTATAATTCAACCACTTTTCCCCAAACGCTCCTTGACAACAATGGTAAACTTTGTCAGATGATTCGAGAAAGGACTGCGCTATGATTTCCCAACATTCGGTGGCAGAAGAAGCAAAAAACAAGCTATAATCAGCAGGAATAGCAAGTTTTTTTTTGCATATTGCGATAGTTTCTGCGCATAAGTGCATAAATTCGGTACTGCGATGATTAAGGCTGAGTATGCCCTTGCCTACCGCTTCCTGCATATATTGGGAAACTTCAGGGTAAATTTTAGACGGGCCTGGATAAAAACAACTAAGCATAAAACAGTGTGTGAGAACAGGTTTAGAAGATAGAAAAAATCAAGTTAGGCACTTGTATTATTTTCAGTAACAATGATTGTGTACTCCAATCACCAATAGATTACTTATCGCGTGAAATTACGAACAAACTATTTTTATATTTAAAGCTGTATATATATTTTCAAGATTTTTTGTATCGCTCCATGAGCGTGAGGGCGAGTTGCTGGGTAAGGTGCGCATTGCACATCTTGCGAGTAGGCAAGTTTTAGCTCAATACACCATTTGGGTTTACCATGCTATCTTTATTTCTATCCACTTAGATGCCCTTTTATTCCTATGTCGGATTCGGGTCATTGTGCGGATTAACAAAAAAAGCAAGGACGATAGGTGTGTTCATGTGTGTGTCATTTTGAGGGTGCTAAAACTCAAATTTATAGCGAAAATGTTTAATGGGCAAGAAAAGTCTATTTATTTCTGTCTTTGCAAAAAAAATGCTTTATCCTCCCATGAATTGAAAGACTTTGTTTTCCGTTATTCTGCCATTAGGTGAAATAAAGACCTTACCTGCGCTTTCCTGACGCTCATAAAAGTTTCATTTCTTAACCCAAGTCAAGGTGTTTGTAAAGGTAGGCAAGTAATTTTGCACCATTGAATAATTAACATGAAAACGAAAACGAACTATACAATGAAAGCCATCGAATCTAAAAAATACGGCTCACATGACGTATTCCAACTGCATGAGGTAGCCCAGCCCAGTCCAAAACCGCATGAGATTTTAATCAGAAATTATGCAACTACAGTAACAGGGGCAGACATCATGATGAGAAAGGGGAAGCCATGGATTGGCAGGCTCTTTCTTGGATTAAGAAAGCCCAAAGTAACCATTCTTGGCTTTGAGTTCGCAGGCGAGGTGGTAGGCGTAGGCGAAGCTGTTTCGCTATTCAAAATAGGGGATAGAGTTTTTGGCGGCACTACCAATTTGGGGTGCTATGCTGAATATACTTGCGTGAGCGAAAACGGTGTATTGACTACTATACCCGAAAATCTGAGTTATGAAGAAGCCGCTCCAGTAAATGGGAGTGCGGTTACGGTCATGAACTTCTTGAAAGGATTGGCAAATATTGGGGCGAATCAAAAAGTATTAATCAATGGTGCTTCGGGTGGATTGGGTACGTATGCGATTCAGATTGCCAAGCATTTTGGAGCAGAAGTTACAGGAGTGTGTAGTACTGCTAATGTAGCTATGGTTAAAGCTTTAGGGGCTGATGAGGTAATTGATTATACCCAAGAGGATTTTACCCAAAATGGTAAGCAGTACGACATTATTTTTGATACTGTAGGCAAAAGCTCTTTCACGAAATGCCAGAAATCGCTTGTGAAAAACGGTATTTACCTTTCGGCTGTGCTTAATTTCTCCTTGTTTTTACAAATGATGTGGACTTCGATATGGGGTGGTAAAAAAGCAAAGTCTTCAGCTACAGGTTTGCTTTCAGTAAAGGAGCGTTTAAAATACTTTATGGAAATTAAAGAATTGTTGAGAACCAAAAAAATTAAGACGGTTATCGACAAGCATTATTCTTTAGCACAAATGGCGGAAGCGCATCAATACGTGGAAAAAGGACACAAAAAAGGAAGTATTATTATTTCAATATAATAAAATATGGTTCAAGCAAAAAGAAAGCAATCAACATTTACATAAAAGGCTTTGTTTTTCGTTATTGGTTTTGTAAAAAACTATAAAAATCATGCGTTCTATCTGCTTATTATGGCTGTGCTGTACTTGTTTTACCGCTCATGCGCAATCTACCTACAAAGGCATCAAGCAAATCTCTGTTTTTACCAAAAGTAAAACGGACAAATCGCCCGCCTTGGAATACGAAATGTTCTTTGACAAACAAGGAAACAAAACGAAGTACCACCACCCTACCCATTATTGTACGATGGAATGGGATTATAACGCCCAAAACAAGCCTACCAAATACGAAATCATGTGTGGCGAAAGTATGGGCAACGGAACTACTGCCTACACTTATACACCCAAAGTAAACATAGCCAAACAAGGTACGGGTATGTATGAGCGCGTAACAACCGATAGCTTGGACGCACAAGGCAACACAATTTCGCAAACAGCTGTACTTACCTATACCGAAGACGGCAAGGAAGCAGGCAATACGAATAGTTATGTGCGCACTGTTTTCACTTATAATGCCAAAAAGCAACTCGCCTCCGAAACCAGCTTAAATGAAAAGAAGGAAAAAACGGTAACTAATTACTTGTATGCCAAAAATGATAGCTTGAAGTATATTATACGCGATAAAGACACGCTATTGATACAAGATTTTCAGCGCGACTCAGGCAAAAAAGCCTCAAAACGCTACCCCATTTCGCTCTCAAGCCCTAAAAGCAGTGAGTATTATTCAGAGATATATCGCTATGATGAAAAAGGTCGCCTTTATACCTACACTCGAAACATCAGAAATGCAAACGACTGCCCGAATCCTAAATCGCCTTGTGCTATAGAGATGTTGGAATATATCTATAAAAACGACCAACTATTCCAAACTACACAAACTTTTTATACAAAAGGTGCTGTAAATACTTATACTATTACTTTGTATAGCAATGGCATAGAAAGAGAGAAGAAAACGTACAATGCCCAAAACGAATTCATCGAACACAGCACCTACAAAATACAAAAGTGGTAGGCAAAACACGCATACAAAAAATATTTTGAAACTTTGTAATAAACCTATAACTTTTTTTGTTATATATATATACATACAAGAAAGCACAGCAACGGTCGGTCGCCGCACTGTGCCAATTGTTAGTTAAGTTTTAGTAAAAGTTTGAAGATAGTTTTTGGGAAATACAGGTTTTTTTAAAGCCTGTTTTTCTTTTTTCTATTTATGGTTTCAAAGTAAATGGTTTATGGTTGATTATTCAAATTTTTTATGAAAAAAAAGGAAATATATATATTTTAGCGGCTTGATTCAAACATAGCGCGTATATTTTTTTTCAGCAAACCCATCTTCTCGCCTGCCATGATGCTCATGGGTTTGGTAGGCAAGGGCAAATCTAAAGCAGCACCTACATATCCACCAAAGAGTCTTTCTATTTGCACCATTACCTTTTGCACAACTATTTTTGTTTTTTTATCTTGCATTTGTGCAGCGTGCGAAATCATTTGATAATGTTGATTTCTTCCTATGTGTATTACAAAACTAACTCGATTTGTTATATAATAGCCTTCTGCTTTCAAAAACACATAACCCTGCTCCCACGTCCAAAACATACCTTGTAAAGGGTCAAGCACACCTGTTTGCGCGCCTTTGCTATTCCGTAAACTGTCAATTCCTATGCCAAAAGAGAAGTTGGTAGAAAGGTTTTGTTTTTGGGGTGTGTAGGCAAGGTGTATATCAGCTTGTTTGTCGTCTTCTATACTTATAAGGTGATAACTTGCCTGCCCTGCCTCAAGGCTAAGATTGCTGACATAGTACTTAAATTTAGTAAAGACCACTGTGTCGCCCAACAGCGTAACATAAGGCATATTAAGTGCAAAAGGTTTCCCCTGAAAAGTGTGTTGAAACACAATTTCGCTTGGGATTTTTTGAAACGAAAAAGAGGCACAAGCGGATAAATAGAACAAAAAAAACAATAATAAATACTTGTTAAACATACCACTATTTTTAGCTTTCGCGTACTTTCTTTTGCGCCTCCTCCATGAGGCTTACACTCGCAGAAGTACCAAGGCGCTCTGCTCCTGCCTCTATCATAGCCCACGCTTTTTCGAGGGTACGAATTCCTCCTGAAGCTTTTATACCTACCGTATTTGGGACAGACTGACGCATAAGACGTATGTGTTCTACAGTAGCTCCTGTAGGCGCAAAACCTGTAGAAGTTTTCACAAAATCGGCTCCAGCATCAGCTGACACCTTGCAAGCACGTACAATCTCTTCGTCTGTAAGGTAGGCAGTTTCAAGAATAACTTTTAGGATTTTCCCCTCCGCGTGTATGAGTTCGGCACATCTATATATTTCGGGTTTCACCCATTCAAAGGCATTGTGTTTAATGGCAGATATATTGATGACGAGGTCTAACTCATCCGCGCCATCTTGGATTGCCCATTTTATTTCATTTAATTTTACCTCTGTGTGTTGATAACCAAGCGGAAAGCCTATAACCGTAACCACAGCGATAGGTGCGTTATTTAAGTCGCGCTTTGCCTTACGTACCCAAAAAGGAGGCACGCAAACACCGACAAATTGGTAGGCAAGTGCTTCATCTGTTAATTTCTCTACATCTGCCCCTGTGATGGTAGGCGCGAGATTCGTGTGTTCTAAATAGGTTTCAAGAGGCATCATGCTATTTTATTGGGGACGCATTTGTATAATTTCTGCTACAATAAGGTGTGCTATAACTTGTTTAGTTTGCAAGGCAAGTTCTTTGATTTCGCCTTCTCTGTTTAGCAAGGTTACAGCATTGGTATCATGCCCAAATCCTGCGCCTTTGGTTTGGAGCGAGTTTAGCACGATTAAATCTAAGTTTTTGCGTTGCAACTTACCTTTAGCATTTTCGAGTTCGTTGTCTGTTTCAAGAGCAAAACCAACCAATAACTGCGAGGGTGTTTTTTGTTCCCCTAATGTTTTGGCAATGTCTATGGTTTTAACAAGTTCAATAGTAAGGTTATTTTGCCCTTCTTTTTTCTTTATTTTGGTTTTAGCCACCGTTTTAGGGGTGTAATCAGCAACCGCAGCCGCAAATACCACGACACTTGCCTGCTCAAAATAAGCTTGTGTAGCCTCATACATTTCTTGCGCACTTTTTACATCAACACGCTGAATAGCTGGGTGTTGGCAGGCAAGGTTCGTAACACCCGTTACCAATATAACCGCCGCTCCTTGCTCAGCAAAGGCTTCTGCTAACGCGTAGCCCATCTTGCCTGTAGAGTGATTGCTGATAAAGCGCACAGGGTCAAGAGCTTCTTGAGTTGGGCCTGCCGTAAGCAAAACAGTTTGTCCTTTTAAAGACAGTGATTTAGCATCTTTAAAGAAGTTTTGTATGTACGTAGTTATATCTTCGGGTTCAGCCATGCGCCCCTCCCCTACCAACCCACTGGCAAGTTCGCCATGTGTAGCAGGGATTAGATGGTTTCCATAGCGTTGTAGGCAAGCTATGTTGGCTAAAGTGCTTGGATGTTGATACATATCCAAGTCCATAGCAGGCGCAAACAATACGGGACACCGCGCAGACAAGTAAACAGCTGTAAGCAAGTTATCAGACAAGCCTGTGGCGCATTTGGCAAGCGTATTGGCGGTGGCGGGTGCTATCAAAAACACATCTGCCCACAAGCCTAATGCTACGTGATTATTCCACTCACCCGTTTCTTTATTTGACTGAAAATCGGTGAGTACGGGGTTTTTAGACAGCGTTGCTAAAGTAAGTGCGGGTATAAAGGCGGAGGCTGACTCCGTCAAAATAACTCGAACCTCTGCCCCTTGCTTTACCAACAAACGGACAAGCACTGCGACTTTATACGCCGCAATGCTTCCCGTAACCCCTATTAAAATTTTTTTACCCTGCATATTATATGCTTAAACGACTGGTGGCGTGGGGTATTTGTGCAAAATTTTGCTTTCAAGATACTCTTCCATCGCTATGTTGGTAGCTTTTGGCAAACGCTCATAGTGTTTTGAAATCTCGATTTGTTCGCGGTTTTCATACACTTCTTCGAGTGTGTCGGTACTGTGTGCAAAGTCAAGCAATTTATTGCTTAGTTCTTCTTTTAGCTCAGCTGCAATTTGATTGGCGCGACGCGAAATAATCACGACTGCTTCATAAATATTACCTGTGGGGTTTGTCAATTTATTGAGGTCGCGTGTAAGAATAGACGACTGGGCAGTGGTTTTGATAGCCATATAAGAGTTTTAAGATTTATGCGTTGATACTTATGAAAAATTACGAGTTTTCTTTTTGAGTAGCAAATTACTTATTTTTATCCTTAAAAATTTAATACTTCAAATCCTTAAACGAAAAAAAGAGTTTGATAGACATATAAGATATTGGAGCTTGAAAAGTTATTTAAGCATTTAATTGTTTAACCTTATAAATTTCTCCGAATTTTGTTTTGTATAAAGCTTTGAATTTGTCATTAGGAATAAGTCCATTTTTATCTTGTGATAATTCAGGTTTAATGCTATTTACAAAATAAGTTTTCACCAAGCCTATATTTTTCGCCTCAATTTCACCGCGAAATGTACAGTCGAAGAAGTCCTGCACGAAGCTATAAGTAGTAGCTGAAATATTCACCTTGCCTACCTCTCCCCCACTTTCCATGCGCGAAGCAGTATTAACTGCACCTCCCCAAACGTCATACGCAAATTTGAGCTTGCCTATCACGCCTGCGACCAACTCGCCTGTGTGAATACCCAAACGGATTTGCCAAAAAGCCCCATTCATGCGGCTGCGTTCTTCCAACATCCAATGTTGAATCTCAAGTGCCGCAAGGCAGATATCTACAGGATGCGTATTATTCACTTCGGGACAGCCGCCCACCGCCATATAGCAGTCGCCTATGGTTTTGATGCGTTCCAGTTTGTGTTGCATCGCATAATTATCCATTTGTGTAAAAGTAGTATTTAACTCATTTACAAGCTGTTGCGGTGTAACTTTCGTGGCTCGCGCTGAAAAGCCTTGCACATCAGCAAACAAAATAGAAGTATGGGGGAAATGTTTTACATCGGTTTCGCCTGTATCTTTTAACTCTTGTGCAACTTCTTTTGGGAGAATGTTGAGCAATAATTTTTCAGATTTGCTTTTTTCTATTTCAATAATTTTGTTCTTAGCTTTTTGAGCTTGTGCGTTTCGATATAACAAAAAGGCAACAATGCTCACAAAAATAACAATCAGAATTGCGCCTAATTGCGTATAAAGGGTTATTCTTGCCTGCAGGTCTAAATTTTCTTTGATTGCCTTAATAGCTTTTAGATTGGTATCAACTTTATAACGTGTATCATTTATTTCGTTTTGAAGTTCTGGCTTTTGGGGCAATACTTTTACGGAATCTTTTTCAGCTTTAAGTAAGATGGTATGCGCCAATTCGCCTAATTCCAAGGCGCGTTTGTATTGTTTATTTTCTTTGTGCCACCACGCGCTATAATTTAAAAGTCGTGCATAACGAAGTGGTATTTTCTCATAATGTGGTTTAAGCGAAGCATACAATTCGCCCCCAAATTGATTGATATATTGCTCACGCATATCTGTTTCAATATTTGTGAGCATACTCCAACCCACATTTTCTATGCGATTGAGAAGCTTAACCGTTATATTTTTGAGCGGATTTTGAGAAATATAAATAACTTTTAGGCTCGTGGATTCTTCGAAAGAGGCAGGCAAGGTTTGGAGTAAATTGCGCTCAAGGAATAAGTTTTTCAAGTTCGGCAATTTACCCAAACTTTCAGGCAAAGTAGTGAGTTTGTTAAGGTTAGCTGAAAAATTTTGAAGTTGTGTAAGTGCGCCTATAGTGGAAGGCAAAGACTTTAATTGGTTTTGTGAAACCTCCATCAGCTCTAAGCCAACTAATTTATCTATAGCATTAGGAAGTTCTATAAGCTGGTTTTGAGAGGCTATAAGTCGTTTTAGTCCTATTAAATCACACAAGCTTTCGGGTAAATTCTTAAATAAGTTACCCGAAATACGCAACTCTTCTAATGCCACCAATCCACTTAAGGTAGGCAAGGATTTAAGCTGATTGTCAGACACATTCAAGTCTATCAATTTTACTAATTCACCAATAGCTGCAGGCAACGCATAAAGTTGGTTGCTACTAAGATTTAGCATTTGCAGGTTTTTAAGCTCGCCTATGCCAATAGGTAATCGTTTGAGGCGATTGCCCGACATATTAAGGTTGTGTAAATAAACGAGCTTGCCTATGTCGGTAGGCAAGTCTGCTATTTGATTATCCGAAAAACTAAGTTCATGTAATTTAGATAACTTTGTGATAGAAGCAGGGAAAACCTTAATAGCGTTTTTATGCACGTATAGTTCTTCCAAATTTGATAAATCGCCTAAGCTTTCAGGCAACTGCTCCAATTTATTTTCATATAATACCAGTACCCTCAATCGTTGTAAATTGCCTATGTTGGTAGGCAAGGATTTTATTTTGTTGGATGATAAGCCTATATAAATCAAGTTCTTCAACTTGCAAAATGCATCGGGCAAATCCTGTAAGCTATTTTCATTCAAATACAAATACTGTAAATTTGCCAAATCACCTATAAAAGCGGGTAAGGCACTGATACGGTTATTACTTTTTTGATAATAGCCATACTCATCAGCATAACTTCCCAAATAAAGCACTTGCAAATACTTAAATTGGCGTATTTCTTCTGGAATAGTTTTAAGACTAGCTTGGCTTAGGTTGAGTTTATATACTTTTTCGGGCGTGGCAAGCGCAGCTTCCAAGTCTGAAAATTCGGGCTGTTTGGCTAACGAAGCACTATCTAAAGGTACTTGCGCAAAAGCAGTACTCGTTAAGAAAAACCAAAACAACCAATAGATTTTATGCATGAGTTTTCAAAATTTTGTGTAAATATACAATCTTTTATTTGCATTTATTCAAATACGAGATGGTTTTGACTCATTCCCATGATTTTTTGGGGATTTAATAAAAATAGCATAAAAAACCAAAGCATAGTAGTTCTTAAGAATCGCTATGCTTTGGTCATTTTATGTAGCTTTTACAGTTTGTACAATTTTATTTGTACTTATTGCGCGTTACTCAGAAACTTTTTCATCAACGAGTTCTGCTTTAGTTTCCACCGTTTCGGGGGTATCAGTATTAGCCTCTTTGCTACCACCTTTTCCACGACGCGTACGACGTGCTTTAGTGTTAGCTGTATCAGCAACCTGAAGCATAGTTTCGTTGAAATCAACTAATTCCATCATGCAGATTTCTGCTCCATCACCTTGCCTCATACCAAGCTTGATGATGCGCGTATAGCCACCAGGTCGGTTAGCTATTTTATCAGCAATGACATTGAAAAGCTCTTTCACAGGTTCTTTGTCTTGAAAGTGTGAAAAGACAATACGACGTGAGTGAGTCGTATCCTCTTTCGCACGTGTGAGCAAAGGCTCTACATATTTTTTGAGGGCTTTAGCTTTGGCTACGGTAGTGGTGATACGCTTACGCAAAATCAAAGCAGCAGCCATGTTTGACAACAACGCCTTGCGGTGCGAGGCAGTTCTCCCAAGGTGGTTTATTTTTTTACCGTGTCTCATAGAATTAAAAACGTTTTATTAGTCCTCATCGATTCTGTATTTACCCACTTCCATGCCGAAAGTAAGGTTTTTATCAGATACGAGCTGTTCCAGCTCTGTGAGGGATTTTTTACCAAAGTTACGGAACTTCATCATGTCCGATATTTCAAGTTTTACAAGGTCTCCCAACGATTTGATGTCAGCCGACTTCAAACAGTTGTAAGCGCGTACCGATAGTTCGAGGTCGCCAATAGAAGTTTTGAGAAGTTTGCGCATGTGTAAATAATGCTCATCAACCTCCTCTGTTTCTTCTTTACGAACAGTTTCTATAGTAATATTTTGGTCAGAGAATAACAAGAAGTGTTGTATAAGCACTTGTGCTGCTCCTTTCAAGGCATCTTCGGGGTGAATAGAGCCATCTGTTTCAATATTCAATACAAGTTTTTCATAGTCGGTACGCTGTTCTACACGCGTATTTTCTACATTGTATTGCACATTTTTAATAGGTGTGAATATAGAATCAATTGGAATATACCCAATGGCATTGTCCATGTGTTTCTGTTCTTCAGCTGCTATATAGCCTCTTCCTTTGTCCAAATACAATTCCATTTCAAGTTCTACCGTTTCGTCAAGGTGACAAATCACCAATTCGGGATTCAGTATTTCGTAAGCGGAAGAGAATCGTTCAAGGTCGCCTGCGGTGAGGGTAGCTTGGTTGCTTATCTGCACTGTAATTTTATTTTCTTGCACCTCAGATATTTTCTTAAAACGCACTTGTTTGAGGTTCAAGATAATATCTGCTACGTCTTGCACCACCCCAGCTATAGAGGAGAACTCATGCGATACGCCGTTGATTCGGATACCACAAATAGCATAACCTTCGAGGGCAGAGAACAAGACACGCCTAATGGCATTGCCTATGGTTACTCCGTACCCACGTTCTAGGGGCTTAAACTCAAATGAGCCGTGAAAGTCTGTGGCTTTCTCCATAACCACCTTATCAGGCTTTTGGAATGGTAACATAGTTTTTGGGAATTGAGGGCTAAAAATTACTTAGAGTACAATTCGACAATGCGCTGTACCTCAATTTTTTCGGGGATTTGATCCATCACGGGATACGACACAAACTTGCCTGCCATTTGAGTACCATCCCACTCAAGCCAATTGAAGCCGCGAATATTGCGCCCTGCAATGCTTGTTGTGATAGACTCTAACGACTTAGACTTTTCACGTACTGATACCACATCACCTGGCTTAAGGCTATACGAAGCAATATTTACTACATCGCCATTAACCAAGATATGTTTGTGACCTACCAATTGACGTGCGGCGCGGCGCGTAGGCGCGATGCCAAGTCTATAAACAGTATTATCAAGACGTGCTTCAAGAAACTTCAATAGGTTTTCACCCGTGATACCTTCTTTGTGCAATGCCTTATTAAACAAATTAGCAAATTGGCGTTCAAGAACCCCGTATGTATATTTTGCTTTTTGTTTTTCAGAGAGTTGAATAGCATACTCCGACTGCTTGCGGCGTTTGCCCTTGCCATGTTGTCCTGGAGGATAATTCTTCTTTTGAAGAGCCTTTCCTGTACCTAGTACAGGCTCGCCAAAACGACGTGATATTCTTACTTTTGGACCTGTATATCTTGCCATATTTATTGTTAGCTTACAGTGTTGGGAATGTTGGCGTATGCCTTATACTCTCCTGCGTTTAGGAGGGCGGCAGCCATTGTGGGGTAACGGAGTAACATCATTGATAGCTGTAACTTCTACGTTACACGCTTGGATAGTACGAATAGCCGACTCACGTCCAGAACCAGGTCCTTTTACAAAAACCTCTACTTTACGAAGCCCAAGGCTATGGGCTAACTCTACACAACTCCTTGAGGCTACTTGCGCAGCATACGGAGTATTCTTTTTCGATCCTTTGAAGCCCATACGGCCCGCAGATGCCCAAGAGATTACCTGCCCGCTAAGGTTAGTTACCGAGATGATAATATTGTTGAAGGAAGCTTTAATGTGTACTTGTCCTTCTGCTGTTACGACTACTACGCGCTTTTTAGCTTTATCTTTTCTTTTTTGGCTCATGTCTATGAAAAAACAAGATAATAATTAATTACTTAGTAGCTTTTTTCTTGTTCGCTACTGTCTTACGTTTACCTTTGCGGGTGCGTGAGTTATTTTTCGTTTTCTGACCACGTACAGGCAAGCCCTTACGATGGCGAATTCCACGATAACAACCAATGTCCATAAGACGTTTGATGCTCAACTGCACCTCAGAGCGCAATTGACCTTCCACCTTGAACTCTGTCGCAATAACATTGCGGACTGCGTTCATTTCCTCGTCATTCCATTGTGAAACCTTCTTATCGAAGCTCACGTTAGCTTTAATGAGGATAGTGCGTGCGGCACTACGACCTATGCCGTAGATGTATGTGAGCGAAATTTCGCCTCTTTTTTTGTCGGGAATATCAACCCCTGCTATCCTTGCCATATATTATCCTTGTCTTTGTTTATAACGTGGATTTTTTTTGTTAATAACGTAAAGCCTGCCTTTTCTGCGAATTACTTTGCAGTCGACGCTTCTTTTTTTAACTGATGATTTTACTTTCATTTTGACAATTTGTTTTTTGAGTTATAAATGAGGTGATGGCTGGTAGTAGGGTAGCATCCGTAATGATTGCTTGATAAAAATTCAAACATGAACTAAGGATTTTTTAACTACGCTCTATTTGTATCGATACGTAATACGCGCCTTTGACAAATCGTAGGGAGACATTTCCAACTTTACTCTATCACCAGGTAGAATTTTGATAAAATTCATTCTCATCTTTCCTGAGATATGTGCAATAACCTGATGTCCATTCGGAAGCTCTACACGAAACATTGCGTTTGAGAGTGCTTCAAGAATAGTTCCGTCTTGCTCTATAGAAGGTTGCTTTGCCATTTTTTTTAGTTTTTTTCTATGTAATCAAATGTGGTTAGTATTTCACACTTTCCACCAATAATTGCTACCGTATGCTCGAAGTGAGCTGAGGGCAATCCATCTAATGTTCGTATTGTACCATCAGGCACTTGTTCTATTCCTCTAACCCCCATGTTCACCATAGGTTCTATAGCTAATACTAATCCTTCACGCAAAACCATCCCATTTCCACGTTTACCATAATTAGCAACTTGTGGCTCTTCATGCAAGTTTTTGCCTATACCATGTCCAACTAATTCGCGCACTACAGTAAATTTATGCTTTTCAGCATGTTGTTGAATAGCATAACTTATATCGCCTAAACGACCTCCCTGTTTTAGTTGAGCAATACCAAGATACAAACTTTCTTTTGTAATACGCAATAATTCAGCTACTTCTGGCTTCAACTCCCCTACTGCATGTGTATAAGCCGAATCGCTATGAAAGCCTTTATAAAAAACGCCTGAATCTACGGAAATAATATCTCCATCTTTCAATTCATACTCACTCGGTAATCCATGCACTACAGCATCATTGACTGAAATACAAAGAGATGCGGGAAAACCATTATACCCCTTGAAAGAAGGTAAGCCATTGTTATCACGTATAAACTCCTCTGCTCGCTTGTCTAATGTTTGAGTCTTTACACCCGCTTTTATCATTTTAGCTATTTCGCCATGCAATTTACTAAGTATAGTACCACTTTCACGAATTAGCTCTATTTGCTCTTTTGTTTTATAGAAAATATGACCTGCCATAATTTTTACAGTACTTTTGGGTTAGGCAATAGCCATATCTTGTGATTGTCCTTTTACTTTACCTGATTGCATCAAACCTTCATAATGCTTTACTAATAAATAACTATTGATTTGTTGCAAAGTATCTAATACTACGCCTACCAAGATAAGTAATGAAGTTCCTCCGTAGAAAGAAGCAAATTCACGTCCTATTCCCAATGCTTCTGCAAAAATAGGTAAGATAGCGATAACAGCTAAAAACAATGCTCCAGGAAGTGTTATTTTTGAAAGCACATCATCAATATGTTCTGCCGTTTGCGGACCAGGCTTTACACCAGGAATAAATCCATTATTACGCTTAATATCATCTGACATTTTAACAGGGTCAACCTGTATAGCCGTATAAAAATATGTGAATACTATGATAAGCAAAGCGGTCAGGATGGTATAACCTATTGTATTCGAGTCGAAGTTTATAGCTACCCACATGGCTACACCATTTTCAGGAAAAGCTCTTGCTACCAAACCTGGTAGAAAAACTAAAGACTGCGCAAAGATGATAGGCATAACGCCTGCTGAGTTCAACTTAAGGGGTAAATATTGGCGTTGTCCACCCATTACTTTGCCTCCCACCACTTGGCGTGCATACTGAATAGGTATTTTTCTTATCGCTTGTGTAATTAGCACTACACCCATTACAACGAAAAATAAGACAATCATTTCAATAACAAATACTAAAATAATGTCACTTTTCAAATTTGCTTCTTTGATAATCGCTATAGGGAAGCGTGATACGATGCCAATCATTATCAGCATAGAAGTACCATTTCCTAAACCTTTGTCTGTTATTCTTTCACCAAGCCACATTGTAAACATAGTGCCTCCTGTAAGAATAATCATAGAAGAGAATATAAAAAAGTTATAATTTACCAAAATAGCTTCTCTTGGTATTTGGGTAGTCAAATACCCAAATGATTGCGCAAGAGTAATCACTATGGTAAAATAACGCGTTATTTGCGTGAGTTGTTTACGTCCAGAATCATCTTGTTGCAATTTTTGGAAACTTGGCAGAGCAACTTGCAATAACTGCACAATGATAGAGGCAGAGATGTAAGGCATAATGCCTAGTGCGAAAATAGCAGATTTAGTAAAAGCACCTCCTAAAAACGTATCAAATAAGCCAAATAGCCCACCAGAATTTCCTTTCTGTAATAGGCTCGGCTCGATACCAGGCAACACTATATAACAACCCAAACGAAAAACTACCAGTAGTACAATAGTGTACATAATTCTGCGGCGTAGTTCCTCGATAGAGAATATATTTCGTATGGTTTCGATTAACTTTTTCATATTTGGTTTTTTTATGATTTTTTGCAAGGTATTTTTTTACCTTGCAAAAACCCAAATTTTTATGATTGATAAATAGGATTTAGTCTGGTAAAATAACAAGACTAAATCCACAAGCAAGCTTATGTGGCTTATTTAACGATTTCGTATTTGCCTCCAGCTTTTTCTATGGCTTCTATAGCTGTTTTAGAAAAAGCGTGTGCTTTGATGTTAATCGTAGCTGTAATAGCTCCGTTAGCCAATATTTTCACTCGGTCTCTCTTGCCTACTAAGCCATGGGTGTGTAGAACTTCCAAAGTAATCTCAGTAACCTGATGGTTATCTACGAGGTTTTGAATTTCTAACAAGTTAATGGGCTTATATTCAACTCTGTGAATATTGTTGAAGCCAAACTTAGGCAGACGGCGTTGCAAAGGCATTTGACCGCCTTCGAAGCCAACCTTTCGGCTATAGCCAGAGCGCGATTGCGCTCCTTTATGCCCTTTGGTAGATGTGCCACCTCTGTTTGAGCCTTGTCCACGTCCCAAACGCTTGTTCGTTTTGGTAGAGCCAGCTGCGGGTGTTAGTGTATGGAGTTTCATGTTATTGAATATGTTGTGAAGCATTTTTGGGTTTTGCCCAAGATGCTGTAGCTTTGCTTAAAGGTTCTCTACTACTACGAGGTGCAATACTTTTTGTATCATTCCTGCGATTTGAGGCGTGTTTTCTACCTCTTTGACACGATTTATTTTACCTAATCCCAACGCCTGAATAGTGCGTTTTTGGTTTTCAGTAGTTTTTATCGTACTGCGTACTTGTTTGATTCTTACTATGCTCATGGTAGAGTTCGGATTAGCCGTTGAATACTTTGGTAAGAGAAATGCCACGTTGTTGTGCAATCATGTGTGGGGCTTTGAGGCGCAAAAGTGCGTCTATAGTAGCCTTTACTACATTGTGTGGGTTTGAAGAGCCTTTTGACTTAGCCAATACATCTTTAATGCCTGCGCTTTCCAATACGGCACGCATAGCACCACCTGCGATAACACCTGTACCAGGTGCAGCGGGTTTGAGTAGTATAAAACCACCACTGTATTTCCCAATAGACTCATGTGGGATAGACGATTTGAGCAATGGCACGCGTACTAAGTTCTTCTTAGCGTCTTCGATGCCTTTGTTGATAGCGTCAGTAACTTCATTAGCTTTTCCTAAGCCGTAGCCTACGATGCCATTTCCATCACCTACTACTACTATAGCGGAGAAGCTGAAGCGACGACCACCTTTCACCACTTTAGCAACGCGGTTAATAGCCACTACGGTTTCTTTCAATTTATCAGTATCCGTCTGTCTTACAGTACGGGCTCTTAGCAATTCTTGGTTCATAGTTGTTGGTTTGTTAAAATTGTAACCCGCCTTCTCTTGCGCCTTCGGCTAAGGCTTTTACTTTTCCATGATAGAGGTAGCCGTTTCTGTCGAATACGACTGAACTGATGCCTTTTTCTTTTGCTCTCTCAGCGAGTGCCAAACCAACTTTCTTTGATTTATCCATGTTCACGGATTTTGAAGTCTTGTCGATTTCTAAAGAAGATGCGCTCACCAATGTCTTGGCTTGCCTGTCATCTATGATTTGCGCATAGATAGCAGTGTTTGAGCGGAAAACGCTCAAGCGAGGTCTTTCCTGCGTCCCTGCTACGCGCTTGCGTATCATTTGCTTGATACGGCTTCTGCGTGCTACTTTGATAGTTGCCATATTTTTAGGTTATTTTTTAGACGCGGTTTTACCTGCTTTTCTTCTTACGATTTCGCCAAGAACGCGAACACCTTTTCCTTTGTAGGGTTCTACGGGGCGCAATGATTTAACTTTCGCGGCAATTTGCCCAACGAGTTGTTTATCAATTCCCTCAAGCGTTACGATAGGGTTTTTACCTTTTTCAGTAACGGCTGATACTGCAACCTCTTTGGGTACAGCGAAAAATATAGTGTGTGAATAACCAAGGCTAAACTCAAAAACATTATTCGTAACAGTGGCTTTATAACCCACCCCTACGATTTCGAGGCTTATTTTGTATCCTTCGGTTACACCTACAACCATGTTGTTTATCAACGCTCTATAAAGTCCGTGCATCGCTTTGTGGCGTTTTTGCTCGGTGGGGCGTTCGACTGTTAATACGTTGTCTTCCAGCACAACTTTTATTTCAGGATGTATCTGCTGGGAGAGCGTTCCTTTGGGTCCGTTCACTGTAACAATGTTTTCATCGTTTACAGTTATGGCTACTTTCGCGGGAAGCTCAATCACTTTTTTTCCTATCCGGGACATAGTTTTGGGGCTTTGTTTAAAGCTTTAGTATATATAGCACAATACCTCGCCTCCGATATTATCTTTGCGGGCTTCTTTGTCAGTTGTTACTCCTTTCGAAGTAGATAGAATAGCGATGCCTAATCCGTTCAACACACGGGGCAATGTATCGGCACTAGCGTACTTGCGCAAACCTGGACGACTCACCCTCTTCAGGCTTTGGATAGCCGATTCGCGTGTGTCTGGATTGTACTTAAGGGCTATTTTGATAGTGCCTTGTACGTCCTTGTCTTCAAATTTGTAGCTTTGAATATACCCTTTTTCGTATAATACGCGGGTAATTTCTTTCTTGATATTAGAAGCAGGAATTTCAACAATTCTATGACGCGCTTTGATGGCATTGCGCAGGCGCGTCAGATAGTCTGCTATTGGGTCAGTCATCATAAACTAACAAGGGGGCTTTTAAATTGGAGTGCAAAGTTAGTCTTTATCTTTTGAATAAAAAAATTATTTTATAAATCTTTTATTATTTTTTTTGAAACATTTAAAAAAAGAGATGTAAAGTTATTGAAAAAACTAAAAAACACATTGAAAATATTTTTATACATTTTTACAGTCTTTTATTGGTTAATTTAGATGTATATCTAATGCCTTAGTGGTGTAAGCAGTAAGCTGTTTTATAAGCCTTACTGCTACACACGTTATTTCGAGTCAGTTTATTCCAAACTAATAATAATTTTCTCTCCTTTTCGCAAGGGAGATCCAGACGCGAGTGATTGGGTTTTGACACGCCCCTGCCCTTTCACAAATACTCGAAGCCCTTTATTTTCTAATAAGGAAACGGCATCGCGTAGAGTCAGACCTTTTACATGGGGCACAGTATTAGGCAGTATTTTTCTTGCCTGCCAATCTACAGTATATTTTCCGCCTACAGGTGAAACGATTTCCTCTGTACTTTTGGGTTGTGTACTAATGTTAAGTTCGTTACAAATATTTTTGAAGTCGTCGATGTAACCCGCGTGAGAGGTAGGCAAGTTTGTTTGAAAAAGTGGTGCGTCTCGTTTTAGTTCTGGTTTACTTTGTACATCTGCATCTTGAGCATACAATTTGTCTGCAATTTCGCGAAAAATAGGGGCTGATACATCGCCACCGTATTGTTCTGCACCTTGTGGTTCATCTATTACGACTATACAGCTATATTTAGGTTTATTGGCAGGGAAGTATCCTACGAATGAGGTGCGATATTTTTGAACATATCGTCCTTTTTCATTCAATTTTTTGGACGTGCCTGTCTTGCCTGCTATTTTATACTTATCTGTTTTGATATTTTTGGCTGTGCCACGTTCTACAACCCCTTCAAGCATGGTTTTTATTTTTTGAAGACTTTGGGGAGTACAGATAAGCTTTTCTTCTTTTTGGAAGGCAAATTTTATTACGCTTTGGTCTTGCATACCCACTCCAAGCACCAAACGTGGAAATACAAATACACCATTGTTTGCTATCGCATTGTGAAAGGCGAGTACTTGCAAGGGGGATATTTTGGTTTCATAACCGACCGACATCCAAGGCAGGGTTACGCCACTCCATGTGGGGTCTTGGGGCGTTTTAATATATGGCTTTGCCAAACCTATGAGGCGCACACTTTCAAGAGGGGTACTTAGTTTAAATTTTTGTAGATAGTTTACATATTTGCTTTCTTGCCTACCAAAGTGCCTTGAAATCAAGAGAGAAACGCCCACGTTGGAAGATTGTTCAAAGGCTTGTTGCACAGTAATGCGCGGAGGTAGCCCTTTAGCATCTTGCATGACGCGGTCATAATAACGGTATGTGCCGTTGCCTATGTCAATCGTATCGGTAAGGTTTACGAGAGTATCCTCTAAAAGTGCAAGCATAGAGGCTGTTTTAAAGGTAGAACCAGGCGCATCGCTTACTTGGTCGCCAAGCGCGTAATTATAATTTTCTACATATTTATAGATGGGCTCATTGTCTTCATCTACATCATTTGTTTTGATACGCCCCAAGTTAGCAATGGCTTTTATCTCGCCTGTAGCTACGTCCATTACGACTGCACAACCGTATTTACCTTTGTGTTCCTTCAATCCTTTGAGTAGTGATTCGTGTACGAGGTTTTGGATATTGACATTCAAACTTGTATAAACGTCTTGTCCATCGGTAGGGCGTACGCGTACGCCACTGCCTACTGGTTTCCATTCGCCTCCTGTGAGGCGTTGATACAATGCTCGTCCGTCAGTTCCGCTAAGTGCTTTTTGAAAACTAATTTCTATGCCTACGCCTTCATTCACTTCATTTATATAGCCAATACTTCTTGCGGCTAATGCTTCAAAAGGATAGGCGCGTTCTTCTACTTTTTCGAACATAACGGATACACCATTTTGTTTATCGCGAAAGATTGGCCACTTTTCAATTTTCTGTTTTTCGGTAAATGTGATGGGGCGATTGCCTAAGGTAATATAGCGTTTTCGGATTTTCCTTGCTTCATTGATTCTCATGAGATAATCACGTGCTGGCTTATCTTTAAAGAAATCGGCTAAAAGTTTTGTAAGCGAGTCTATTTTAGCTTTATACATGTCTTCGCTTACAATCACTATATCTATAGCTACTTTATAAAGGGGTATAGAAGTTGCCAACAACACACCGTTATCTGCATAGATATTGCCACGCGTGGCTTTTTTTATGCGGTACTGCAAACCTGATTCTTTGGCTTTTTCATGCCACAGTTGCCCCTGAATCCATTGCAGGTTCATTACTTGCAAGGCGATAACAACAGCCACGCCAAATAATATCAAAAAAGTTAGGCGGACGCGCGCCAAAATAGCTCGTTTAATGCTCACAGTTGTTGGAATTAAAGGAATTCTACATTTAAACGACAAAGCTAATCAAAAATATGGGAAAAAAATATTTTTGCTAAAAATTAAAAACACTTCCTAAACCCATAACGCATTTTCATGGGCGTAATAAGCATATTCGTAAAGTTTGCTTGTAGGCAATGAGTTTTATTTGCCAAATTTGCACCAGATATAAATATTACGCTATAAAATGTTATCCACCAC
>JAYTNK010000415.1:0-4203 GCA_043748375.1 Cytophagales bacterium | reverse complement strand
ATACCTGCTATTTGCACTTTATCTGATTCATCGTCTATTTCAATCGTGCCATAGTTGCCAATATGCGCATTGGTATTTACTACTATTTGTCCAAAATAGGATGGGTCTGTATAGATTTCTTGGTAGCCAGTCATGCCTGTATTGAAGCAAAGTTCGCCTGTAGTGGTGCCTATTTTGCCCAATGATTGCCCATGCATACACGTGCCATCTTCTAATAAAAGAATTGCTTGCGTTATATTTTTCATTTTCCTGAAGGTAATTTTGCTTGCAAAGATAGCCTATTTGTATAAAAAAGCCATGTATTCTGCCCAAATTTGATAGACTTCTTGTAAAAGTCTTTCTCCTCCTTCAAAAATGAAGGGAGGGCAGAAGCGATGTTGAATTGGTTCTCTAACGATGTTTGCGGAAGTACTAAATTAGTCATTTTGAGGGAGCTCAATGTCCCACGTTTTGCTCGCAATTTACTGATTAACAACGAGATGCTGAATGAGGAGAAGCATGGCAAAATGAGCTTTTTTCTTCTGTCCACAAAAATTGCTAGACAACCGAAAATATATACACGTGAAAAATAAAAAAAATGACTACCTTTGTTATTCAAAAGGTGCGTTTTCTTTTTGAGCAGCAGATACCACTCGTAAGGTGTAAAAGAACTAACTTGTTACTCAAAAAGAAAACTTGCAAGAAACCACTCTAAATTTTAAGATAAATTTAATCTAATATTTTTTATGCAATACGACTATTTGAAGCCTGAATACATAAATGCCTTCATCAAACAAGCCTTGTTGGAAGACATTGGCGAAGGCGACCATTCCACCCTTGCCTCCGTACCCGCAGACAAGATAGCCAAAGCACGCCTGCTTGTAAAAGATAACGGCATCTTGGCAGGCGTTGAATTGGCAAAACATATTTTCCAAACTGTAGATGCCGAACTAAGTCTTGAAATCTTGCTACAAGATGGGCAATCTATCCAAAATGGCGACATCGTTTTGTATGCCGAAGGAAAAGCACAATCTATTCTGCAAGCAGAACGCCTCGTTTTGAATTGTATGCAACGCATGAGCGGTATTGCTACCTATACGCATGACTTGGTCGAAAAAATTAAACACACCAAAGCACAACTTTTAGACACGCGCAAAACTACCCCAAACTTCCGCATAGCCGAGAAATGGGCAGTGAAAATAGGTGGAGGAACAAATCACCGCTTCGGCTTGTTCGATATGGTGATGCTTAAAGATAACCACATGGATTATGCAGGCGGAATTACACAAGCCATTCAACAAACTAAAGCCTATCTCCAACGTATCAATAAGTCCTTGCGTATAGAGGTTGAAACACGTTCGCTCGAAGAGCTTGAAGAGGTGTTAGCCATCGGAGGCATCGATGTAATTATGTTAGACAACTATAAACTCGAGGATATGCGTGCTGCTGTACAGCGTGTGGCAGGCAAGTTTACACTTGAAGCCTCTGGCGGAATTACTGCCGAAACTATCATACCAATAGCCGAAACAGGCGTGGACTTTATATCTGTAGGCGCACTTACGCACTCCGCAGGAAGTTTAGACTTAAGCCTTAAAGCTATCAAATAAAGTAAGAAACCATAAAATATCAAAGTTAGCCTTATTTTTGTGGGTTTACAAGAAAAGAATCACTTATGACCAAGTTGCAATTATTCTTCAGTATGCTTGTTTCGGCTTTTTTGGGTGGGTTTATGTCCCTATCCGCTTATTTTTTGTATGTCGAGCCACAGAAAAAAATTAGGCAGGCAAGACAAGAACCCGCTCATGTGTATAGCAAAACGCCCTCGCCTATAAACTTCAAACAAGCCACGCAAAAAGTGCGGTCTGCCGTTGTGCACATTAAACTCTTACAATCAAACATTCGCTTTCAACATACAGAGTTAGAAGATACACTTGGCGGTAATCCGTCTGTGCATTATGGATCAGGCTCTGGCGTAATTATTAGTGCCGATGGTTATATCGTTACCAACTATCACGTAGTCGAAAATGCTAAAGTGCTTGAGGTTATGTTGCCTGATAAGCGTGTTTTTAAGGCTAAGATAGTAGGTACTGACATAGCCACAGACCTTGCCGTACTCAAAATAGAAGGTAAAGACTTGCCTACCGCCCAATTCGCCCCTACAGATGCGGTTGAAGTAGGCGATTGGGTACTCGCTATAGGCAATCCCTTTGACCTAACGACCAGCGTTACAGCAGGCATCGTTAGCGGTAAGGGGCGCAACGTCAATTTATTACGCGCAGATTTAGCCAATCAAAAGAACCCAGTCGAGTCATTTATTCAAACAGATGCCGCCATAAACCCAGGCAATAGCGGAGGCGCACTCGTAAATATGCAAGGCGAAGTAATTGGTATAAATACCGCCATAGCTACACATACAGGCTATTATACGGGTTTCTCGTTTGCTATTCCTATCGCGCTTGTTCGAAAAGTTGTTCAAGATATTCGGAAATATGGTGAAACAAAACGCGCCATGCTTGGTGTAAAGCTTATAGAGGTAGATGGAAAGCTCGCCGAACGCAAAAAACTAACCGTACTCAAAGGGGTTTATATTGATTATGTAGCTACTAATAGTAGCGCAAGCGCAAGCGGACTGGAAAGTGGAGATGTTATACTTGCTTTAGACCAGCAGGAAACAAATAGCGTACCCGATTTTAACACCTTTATCGCACTTTGTAGCCCTGGTCAGTCTATAAAACTCCGTTTTATGCATAAAGGAAGCGTGAAAACCGCAGATATTATCTTGCGTGATGCTTTAGGACGCACTGAAGAACAAGTCAATCCAAAAAATACAGAAACACAAGTAATGGGTGCAGAATTCAGCTTGCCTACCAAAGTCGAAAAGGATAAATTGGGTATTAAATTTGGTGTAAAAATTCATAAACTACAGGCAGGCAAGTTGCAAAATGCAGGCATTAAACAAGGTTTTATTATTACACATATTGACGAAAAAGCCATGAATACTTCCACAGAGGCAAGAACTGCTTTAGAAACACTCAAGAAGAGTAAAAAAG
This sequence comes from Cytophagales bacterium, assembly GCA_043748375.1. Classification (GTDB taxonomy): domain Bacteria; phylum Bacteroidota; class Bacteroidia; order Cytophagales; family Microscillaceae; genus RDXI01. Next base: position 1,174 of record JAYTNK010000415.1, on the reverse strand, counting down.
CTATAACCATAGAAGGATATTATATGGGGGAAGGCAAGGCATACTATGTTATTGCCTAACAAAATAGTCCGTAAAAGCAGTCATTTGCCATGCCTAATTCTTATTTTAGCTTCAAGCAGTTTACTATTCAACAAGACCAAACGGCTATGAAAGTCTGTACCGATGCTTGTATATTTGGCGCGTATGTACAAGTAGGGCAGGCAAGGCATATATTAGATATTGGTACAGGTACAGGGTTGCTTGCGCTTATGCTGGCTCAACGCGCCGAAAATGCTACTATAGACGCAGTAGAGATAGACGTTTCTGCCCATAAACAAGCCCTCGAAAATGTGCAGGCAAGTCCATTTAAAGACCGTATTTGCGTGCATCACTTGGCTATACAAGATTTCTTGCCTGCCAAACAATATGATTTAATTATTACAAATCCGCCTTTTTATACCCACTATTTACAATCGGGGAAGCCGTTACAAGACAATGCATGGCATACCAATACCTTGCCTACCACTGCGCTCTTGCAAGCCATTACAAGCCTCCTTTTGCCTACAGGCAAGGTGTGGATTTTGTTACCTGCTTATGAAATGAACTTGTTTACTCAAGAGGCACAAAATTTAGGCTTGTATCCGCAAGAAACATTGGCAATTTATACCTTGCCTACCAAACCCATTTGGCGCGAAATAAAAGCCTTTGGTTTTACAGAAAATAAAGCTGTTTTAGAAACAATTTGTGTAGGTGATAACGCTTTCAAAGATTTAATGAAAACATATTATCTGAATTTGTAAATTTTTATCGTTCTTTGTATTCTATTGAAAAAAAAATAGCGTATTTTGTATTATTTTAATAAATAAATGTGGTTCTTAGAAAGTTATAGCGGAAGCTACCAAAATATAGGAGCAGTCATGCTGTGAGAATCTGTTTTTCAGGCTTTTGCGGGGTGCTAAAGTGTATAACAGACGCTTACAGCGTGGCTATCCCGTCATAACTTTCTAAGAACCTAATATTTTTAATTTTGTTAGGTGTTTTCAAATAAAGCGCGTACTTTTGCATGTAGAATAGACGCAGTTGCGTATATTAACGTGTTATACGAAACTCTGCATCGTATAACACGTATTGGCGAAAATAAATAGCTCATTATGAGTTAGTTAATATGTTAGAAATCATCGCTATTTAGTTCGCC